>JAEZCS010000147.1 GCA_023433445.1 Pseudomonadota bacterium
TGTATAAAAGTCAGACGTGGTGGTCTGGTCTTCCAGATTATATTCCGAATGACGGATGCCAGTGCCAGCGCTCATCACTTGAACGTCGCCTGCTTCCGTACGGCCCTTGTTGCCCAGGCTGTCCTGATGCGTGATCGCGCCCTTGCGAACATAGGTAATGATTTCCATGTCCCGGTGCGGATGCGGGGGAAAGCCAGTGTTCGCCGCAATCTCATCATCATTCCATACGCGGATCGCGCCCCAGCCCATGCGGTTAGGATCAAGATAATCGGCGAAGGAAAAATGATGGCGGGCATTCAGCCACCCATGGTCGGCATGACCGAGGCTGTCGAAGGGGCGGCGTTCGATGCGGCTTCCTACGGTGGTGTTCATTGCTGAGCCTTTCCTTGGCGGGAAACCATTCCCGCTTGCTTTCGATCTATTTAGCAATCAGGATCGTTTCTGAAATAAGCGGTATCGAAACGGATTGTTTCCTTAATGCGCCTTCCTGATCTCGAAGCCTGGGCTGTCTTCGCTTCCGTCGTTGAGCATCGCAGCTTTACCGACGCGGCAAAGGCGCTCAGTGTGTCTAAGGCGACCGTGTCAAAGGCCGTCACCCGTCTTGAGCAGCATCTCGAAACCAGTCTGTTCAACCGCACCAGCCGCCGCCTTGCGCTCACGGAGAGCGGCAAGCGTCTGGCCGCTCATGCCGCCCGCATCCTCGAAGAAGGCCAAGCTGCGGAGGAGGCCGCGCGACAAGACACGGCGGAGTTATCCGGCACTATTCGTCTGGGCGCGCCGATGACATTCGGCTTGCTTCGCATCGCACCGCTGATCGCCGAATTTGCCAAGCTTCATCCGGCGGTCGATATCGATCTCCATCTTTCAGACGCGCGGATCGACATGGTCGACATGGGGCTCGACGCCACGCTTCGCATCGCCGACATGCCCGACAGTTCCTTGCGAGCCAGAAGGCTGGGTGATGTTAAGTTGCACGTGGTTGCCTCACCTTCGTATCTGGCGGAGCGGGGTCGGCCCATTCATCCGTCCGATCTCGGCGCTCATGACTGCCTTTGCTATGCCAATGCGCCGACGCCCGACGTCTGGCGTTTCTCTGGGCCGGGGCAGCAGAACGTCGTGGTTCAGGTCAGGGCGCGCATCACCGTGAACAGTGGTGACGCGATGCTGCCAGCGTTGAGGGCAGGGATAGGTGTCGCCCGACTACCTGACTTCATTGTCAGCGAGGGGATCGCGTCAGGCGAATTGGAAGAGGTGCTCGTCGATTGGCGGCCGCCGCCGCTCGGCCTTCATCTGGTCACGCCGCCGTCGCGTTTGCGGCCGGTGAGAGTTGAAGCGCTGCTCGACTTCCTCGCTCGCAATCATGGTTGCTGACGGGTTCGTTGCGCAGGTGAATCTATCTTGACTCGGAATGAATCACTTCAGAAGAAAATCTTTGAGAACAGATTCAAATTCCCGCGACTCGCGCATTTCTGCGGGTTAGCAAAAAATTAACCTTTGTCCTTCAGAAGTTTTTTGGTTAATGAATTGGAGCAGACGCCGTTCTTAGGGGTTGACGGGATCTGCAAGGACAGGGGCTTCAATATGCGCGTTCTGCTAATAGAAGATGAACCGACCACGGCCAAGGCGATCGAGCTAATGCTCACGACCGAAGGCTTCAACGTCTACACGACCGACCTTGGCGAGGAAGGGCTCGACCTTGGCAAGCTGTATGACTACGACATTATCTGCCTGGACCTGAACCTCCCGGACATGCACGGATATGACGTGTTGAAGAAGCTCCGCGCGGCGAAGGTGCAGACGCCGGTTCTCATTCTGTCCGGTATTGCGGAGATGGACAGCAAGGTCCGCTCCTTTGGCTTTGGCGCCGACGATTATGTCACCAAGCCTTTCCATCGCGAAGAACTCATCGCGCGCATTCACGCCGTGGTCCGCCGGTCGAAGGGGCATTCGCAGTCCGTCATCCGTACGGGCAAGCTGGCCGTCAATCTTGATGCCAAGACCGTGGAAGTCGATGGCAACCGCGTCCACCTGACCGGCAAGGAATATGCGATGCTGGAGCTGCTTTCGCTCCGCAAGGGCACGACGCTTACCAAGGAGATGTTCCTTAACCATCTCTATGGCGGGATGGACGAGCCCGAACTCAAGATCATCGATGTTTTCATCTGCAAGCTGCGCAAGAAACTGGCGCTCGCTTGTAATGGTGACAATTATATCGAAACCGTTTGGGGGCGCGGCTACGTGCTGCGCGATCCCGACGAGGCGGTAGAGGTCGAGACCAAGGTCGCCTGAACCCGTATTCGAGTTGCTTAAAGGCCGGTGATCCACAAGGGTCGCCGGCCTTTGCTATTCCGGCGAGGAGTGTGCTTCGGATGAAGTGGAATGGGGCTGGTGACTTTTCAGATCACCAGCCCTTCCATATTAGGCGAAAAAGGATTTAGACCCTCGGATCGGGGTTACCCTTTTCAGGGATCAATCCTCCGACTGATTGGACGCGGTGTTTCCGTTGGACCCGAGAGCGTTTCCACTGCCAGATATTTGGCCGGTTGCATTCAGCGCGGCACTTCCATTCAGGGCGCCACCTGCGCTTCCAGCAGGTTGTGCTGCGCTGGACTGTGCTGACCCGGCAACATCGCCAGCGGCCGATCCTGCTTGGTTAACGGCGCCGCTGGCCCGACTGCGCGCTGCCTCGGCCGTTGTTCGCGCTTGTCCTCGCGCCGTTGCGCCAGCGGAAACCGCACGGTCTCGTGCGGCACCTGCCGTCTGACCGGCGCTATCGCGAATGCCGCCTAAGGTATCGGCAACGTCATTGGTGCCCAACGTGTCGGCAGTCAGGCTGCCGCTTGCCGATCCGCCAGCCGAACCCGAGGCAGTTGTGCCGTTGTTCTTGCCCTTGCGGCTGACTGACCCCGCCGCAGCACCGTCGGCGCGGCCCGAACCCGACCCACCAGCCGACACGCGGCCATTGTTCACATCGATGCTGCGGTCGAGGCCAACGCCGCCCGACCCGCTCAACGTGCCGCCCAGCGATCCGCCGACGCCGCCTAGAGTGCCGCCAAGGCCACCGCCCAAGCCGCCTCCGCCACCAAGCAGCTGGGCGGATGCAGGAGCCGCACTGAGCGCGGCAAGGCAGGCGGTAGCAAGAATGATTGTCTTATTCATCGATCGTCTCCTCGTTCGTTGTCGATCCGATGAAAGGAGAACGGGATGGGAATGCGACTTAATCCCTGACCAGCAGGAAAATTCTACAAGGATTTGAAATTCAATCCATATTTCTGCAATCGCTACAGATGACGCCATGGCCAAATGCTGGGTTCGGCGGCGCCTTGGCCTCCGCAATCAAGTTACTCAAGCTGCCATTTACAAACAGCCGCCCCGCAACCAGCGGCGCTGCGAAGGAGGTGCCTCTAACACGGCCTTTGCCCCCATTCGTGCGGGCGGCATACATATCAGCCCCAGGGGCTGCGAAATCGACGTGCCGTGCACGGCCGGCTTCTGGCAATAATCGGCCGCGGCCATCGATCCCGGTCACGGCAACAACGTCGGGATAAGATGCCGGATAGGCGGGAGGGGCGGCCGGACCATCATTGCCCACGGCGGCCACGATCCTTAGACCCTTGTCACGCGCAAGACGGATTGCGCCTGCCAATAGCGGGTTGCTCGGGCCCGCCAAGCTGACTGTCACCACCTTCACTCCACGGGCAGCCATCCACCCCAAAGCGCGCACGATCGCAAATGCGCTCCCGCCTGCCGGATCGTCGCCATAGACGTCGGCCACTAACAGCGGTGTACCTGGTGCGGCACCGCGGATCACGCCTGAACCGCTGATCAGCGATGCCACGGCTGTACCATGTGCACTGGCACGGGGCGCGCCTCGTGCGAAGCCGCGCTGCTCGATCGTAACGGTCAGAGACGGGTGACGAGCCACGCCTCCGTCGATGAGCCCGGCGGCGGGCGATGTTACAGGGGAACCGCCGGCCAGGTCCGCGACTTTCGACTTTGGTGCGGCGCCTCCTGGGAAATATAGATTGTCCGCGCTTGCTTCCGCTTCTGGGGCGATGGACCGAACCTGTTTCAGGGCATTGGCAAGGCTCTTACCCTCCGGCACGGTCAGGCGCGCCAGTGGCAGGTCGATCCCTTCGACTGTCTCGCTAGCTACTGTATAGCCGACGCGGCGAAGCGCTTCGATGCTTGCGGGCTTTGCCCCCGTCAGGAGGACGACGCCGCGCCTCGCGGCCTCCCGCCTGTCATCCAGTTCGATGCTGTCCCGATGCCGCCGCAGCATATCTGCAATCCGGGCTCTTCTCGCCGCTACGAGGCGTTCTGCAAGCTTGGCAGGGGGCAGCCGATCGAGGCCATTTCGATCCAGCACGTTGTCGGTATTATCAATCGCTTGGGAGGCGATGCTGTCAATTGGATTCAGTATGCCGGCGGGCGAGGACAGCAATTGCGCCTGAGCTGCCGGGCCGGTCAAAAACACCCCGGCAATGATCCAGCAACGAGGCATCCTCATCTCAACCTCTTCCGCTCGAGTCTCGGTTCGTTTGCAATGATCATGTGCCATCGCGAACAAATTTCCGCTATTTTTATGCCGTCAGGGATGAAACGTGCCAAGCCAGCCGTTTAATCCCTGAGCAGGAGACGGAGACCGGATGTCGTTTGAAAACGATCTGTTGGCCATTCTTCCCAGGCTGCGCCGGTTTGCGGTCAGTCTCTCGCGGGACCGCGCCGACGCGGACGATCTCTGCCAAGCGGCGCTGGAGCGGGCGCTGCGGGCACGCGACCAATGGCAGCGGGGGACAAGGTTGGACAGCTGGATGTACCGTATCATGCGCAATCTCTGGATTGATGAAGGCCGTTCGCGCCAACGCGCCATGCGAACCTTTGCGCCGGAAGAAGCCGGGCAGAATATCGGCTATGCAGGTGATCAGGATGTGGAAGCGCATATGACCCTCTCCGATGTCGATCGGGCCATGCAAGCGCTTCCCGGCGAACAGCGCGAAGCCATCGCCCTCGTTCTGGTGGAGGGGCTGTCCTACAAGGAGGCAGCTGAAATTTTAGGCATTCCCATGGGCACCTTGACGTCACGGCTGGTGCGCGGGCGTGGTGCCCTTATCGAATTGTTGGGAGAAGCAGCATGACCGACATTGACGAAGCCATGCTGATCGCCTGGGTTGACGGTGAATTGGACGAAGTGAACCGCCGCCGCGTCGATCGCGCCATCGCAGAAGACCCGGCGCTGGCCCAGCGGCTTGAGAAGCATCGGCAGTTGCGGGAGCGGCTTTCAGGCCATTATGCGCCGGTTGAAGCGGAATCAGTCCCCCCGGGAATGCGGGCTCTTCTTGAAGAAGGTGGCAAGATCATCCCGATCCGCAACTCATCAGCCCCTCGTTGGCGGAGCGTGTGGATTGGCGGTGCGATCGCTGCCAGCCTCGTGCTCGGCCTTGGCATCGGCCGCATGACGGATGGACCCGCTGGGCCGATAGCGCTGAACAATGGCGTCATGGTAGCGAAAGGCGACCTGGCCTCGGCGCTGGAAACCCAGCTCGCCTCGGCTCAACAAGACGCGCCCATTCGTATTGGACTGAGCTTCAAGCGACGAGGCGGTGGTTGGTGCCGCAGCTTCGAAGGCAGCATCATGTCCGGCGTGGCATGCCGTGAAGGGGGAGGCTGGCAGGTCCACCAGCTGATCCCTGCGACGCGTCAATCAACGCAATATCGCCAGGCTTCATCGACAGACGATCGGGTCACTGCCACCATTGACGCTTTGATGGAAGGTGCGCCTGCCGACGCATCGCAGGAAGCTGCCGCACGGGCGAGCGGATGGCGATAATTTAGTTCAAGTCTGCAGGAACCACCGATCGGTCCCTTGGAGGCCGATCGCCGTCAGCTTGCCACTGCTCCAGGCGCCCGTGTCTATGCCGACCCGGTTCGCCTGCTCATCAACCTCAGCAGTGATGCTGTGGCCGTGAACGATCATATAGGGATGGGCTTGCCGGTCATGCAGAAATTCCGCCCTGATCCACCGCAGGTCGGCCGCTTCCTGTTCTTCCAACTGCACTCCCGGCCTGATACCGGCATGAACGAAGAGGTAATCACCTATCACCAGGCTGTCCTCAAAGGCGTCAAGGAAGTCGACATGTTCGCGCGGCACGTGGCGCAGCATCCATGACGCCATGTCACCATCCGTCATCGCGGCCCCAATGCCGGGTCGCAGGCCATAACTCTCCAGCGTCGCTATGCCCCCGATACGGCGACAATATGCCGCGAACTGCGCACTGCCGCGGGCGGCGCCTATGAACACCTCCTCATGGTTGCCCTTGATCAGGTGCACGTTCTGCGAGCCGCGAGCTAGCGCCATGACGCGCTCGATGACTGCGGCGGACTGCGGGCCGCGATCCATCAGGTCGCCGAGCAGGATCAGGCGAGAGGGTAGGGGCGCGCGCGCTCCATCATCTTCTTCGATCAGTGCGAGCAACTGCTCGAACAGGTCCAGCCGCCCATGAATGTCACCGATTGCATAGACTCGCAGGTCCGACCCGATATCCGGCACGAACGGTGGTGCAAGCTGCGATCTAGAGCGGAAAAATCTAAACATCGCGCCCCATTCTCGCACAGCGTTTAGAGTCGGGGCAATGTGACGCCTTGCTGTCCCATATATTTCCCAGCGCGATCGGCATAGCTGACCTCGCAGGGCTCATTACCTTTGAGGAACAGGAACTGGCATGCCCCCTCATTGGCGTAGATTTTTGCGGGCAACGGTGTGGTGTTGGAAAACTCCAGCGTCACATGCCCCTCCCAGCCCGGTTCCAGGGGCGTCACATTCACAATGATGCCGCACCGCGCATAGGTCGATTTGCCAAGGCAGATCACCAGTACGTCGCGGGGCACTCGAAAATATTCGACCGTGCGGGCAAGGGCGAAGCTGTTGGGGGGGATGATGCAGCATTCCGTCTTGCGGTCGACAAAGCTGTTCGCCGCAAAATCCTTCGGATCCACCACCGCGCTATCGACATTGGTGAAAATCTTGAACTCATCCGCAACGCGCGCGTCATAGCCATATGAGGACAGGCCATAGCTGATACACCCGTCACGGCGCTGATTTTCCACGAAGGGTTCGATCATGCCATGGGTCATGGCCTGCTCGCGGATCCACTTATCAGACAGAATCGACATGATTTTCTTAGCTCTTACTAGGAGGAACATGACCCAAGTCGCTGGGTCCGAAGGAAAAGGGCAAAAGTTCGGTGAGGCTATGGCGAGCAAAGGACTCGCCCTCGGCAGCAGCACAATAAATGGCGATTGGGCGGCCCGCTACCTGCTCTGCTTCATTGAGGATCTGACGGCACCGGCCGCAAGGCGTCACTGCCGTGCTATCACCGCCGACAATGGCGATCGCTTCCACCTGAGCCATGCGTCCCTGCGCGTTGACCGACGCGATGGCGACCGTTTCCGCGCAAAGCGAAAGGCCAAAGCTTGCATTTTCGAAGTTTGCGCCAACGATGACTTCACCGTCGGACAGCCGCACTGCTGCGCCCACGGCAAAGCGGCTATAGGGTGCATAGGCATTGCCCCGCGCCGCCCGTGCCGCCTCGATCAGGCTTTTGATATCCGCGTCGATGCTCATGGCGCAACTACGCTCCATCTAACAGGACCATTGACGCCGTCGATATGACGCATGTCATTTGCCGTCCACATCACCCATCGCCGGGTGGCATAGTCAGGCGGGAAAAAATTACCGTCCAGCCAAAGCGTCCGGTTTATGCCCGAGGCAATGTCATATTCCTCTTCGAAAGCCTTGGAGATGTTGAGTAGCACAGGCTTTCCAGCGTTGCTCTCGAGCAGATTGACCAGCGTGTTTAGCTCGGACAGCACGGCGTCCCGTCCTGGCCGCGCAACGCAGTTCGGCTCAAAGTCCAGTCTGATCACCGGAGGCAGGGCTGCATTGTCGCGCGGGACAGTCGTGATGAAGCGTGTCGCTTGACCTGCCGCGCGACTGCAAAGGCTGAAATCCAGCACCGCGCCATAGCGCAGGCCAGATGAGCGCGCCGCAGACCAGTTTTGCGCAAAGGCTGGATCGCGCCCGTCCTGGCCCTTCGCCGCGCGAATATAAGCGAAATCAACGCCGTTCGCGGCCAAGGTACCCCAGTCGATCGCGCCGCCATCGGCGGTCACGGCCACGCCCTGAACAGGATAGACATCACGGCCGGGCGCCCAGCGGCAGGCGAAGGCCCACGCGCCCAGTGCCAGCAGGGCGATGATAGCCACGCCCGCAAGGATGCGGACCAGAAACTGGCCTGAAGAATGCTGGCGGATGTCCCCTTACCCCTTGATGTGCAGCACGCAGATCAGCGTGAACAGGCGTCGTGCCGTATCGAAATCGACCTTGATCTTGCCCTCCAGCCGCTCGATCAGCATTTCCGCCGCATCATTGTGGATGGCCCGGCGCGCCATGTCCACCGTTTCGATTTGCTGGGGTGATGCACTGCTGATCGCCTGGTAATAGCTGTCGCAGATCGCGAAATATTCCCGGATTGGTCGACGGAACCGGCCAAGTCCCAGGATGATCGCCTCCAGCGGCTCACCATCCTCCCGCTTGATCTCGATCACGAGCCGTCCGTCTTCGACGCGCAGGAGCACGCGATAAGGTCCGCCATAACCGTCGTCATGAATGCGCTGTGGCGCGAAATAATTGTCCTCGAGCAAGTCGAAGATGGCGATCCGCCGTTCCTGCTCGACGTCCGCGCTGCGCCAAAGGATCGTCCGCTCGTCAAGCGTGATGTCAATGATGCGCGGGTCGGTCATGGGACCCTAGTCCCTGCTTGCGCGGCCGTTGAAAAGCAAGGGGGAGTTCTCCACAGCTTTGCCGAAGCTGCCGCAGCTTGCCCCTTGCGCAGCGGGGCTGCTGGCGCGATGAGGGACGCATGGTCGAACTGGTGCAAATGAACCCTGTCACGGAAACAGGCATGCCTGAACTCCCCCGCAACGTAGAGGCGGAAGCGGCGTTGCTGGGCGCGCTGATGATCGACAACCGCATCGCTGAGGATATCCAGCTCAAGCTCAAGGCCGAGCATTTCTTCGAACCATTACATGGCCGCATCTACGAAGCGGTTATGAAGCTTGTCGAGCGGGACATGGTGGCCAACCCGGTAACGCTCAAGCCGCTGCTGGAGCAGGACCCCGCGCTGAGGGAGCTAGGTGGCGTGGGCTATCTGGCGCAGTTGACGGGTAATGGTGCCGCGCTCCTTGGCGCCCGCGATTTCGCAACCCAGATCTACGACCTTGCGCTTCTCCGCCAACTTGTGAACGTAGGTCGAGAACTCGTTGAAAACGCTCTCGATACCAGCGAAGACGTAAATCCGCGCGAGCAGATCGAACAGGCCGAAGTGGCGCTCTATAAGGTGTCGGAAGGCGAGGGCGAAACTGGGTCGGTTAAGAGCTTCGCCACCGCCACCACCATGGCGGTGCAGGTCGCCGAGCGTGCGCTCAACAGCGGCGGTCATGTTTCGGGGATCACAACGGGCCTCAATAGCCTCAACGAAAAAATCGGTGGCCTTCACAACTCGGATCTCATGATCCTGGCAGGGCGTCCGGGCATGGGCAAAACCTCGCTCGCCACAAACATTGCCTATAATGCCGCGTCGCGATGGATGCGCGACCATGTGGACGGTATTCCGCCTGAAAAAAATATGGGCGCTAAGACGGCGTTCTTCAGCCTCGAAATGTCGGCCGATCAGCTTGCTACCCGTGTTCTTGCTGAGCAATCCGGCATCAGCGGTGAGGCGCTCCGCATGGGTAAGATCAGCCGCGCCGATTTCCAGAACCTTTCCCGCGCCGCGCGCGAGCTTCAGGAACTGCCTCTGTTCATCGATGACACGCCGGGTCTGACGATCGCGGCACTACGCACCCGCGCGCGTCGATTGAAGCGGCGTCACGACATCGGCCTGGTCATTGTGGATTATCTCCAACTGCTTCAGGGCAGCGGCCGGGGCAGCGACAATCGCGTGCAGGAAATTTCGGAAATTTCTCGTGGTCTCAAAACCTTGGCCAAGGAACTTAATGTTCCGGTTCTAGCTCTCTCGCAGCTCAGCCGAGCCGTTGAGCAACGCGAGGACAAGCGCCCTCAGCTGTCCGACCTGCGTGAATCCGGCTCGATCGAGCAGGACGCCGACATGGTTTGGTTCGTATTCCGCGAGGATTATTACGTCGCCGCCAAGGAGCCCGGCAATAAGGAGAGCAGCGAGCATCTGGAATGGGCGCAGGAGATGGAGCGGATTTACGGCCTTGCCGAATTGATCGTCGCCAAGCAGCGTCACGGCTCGACAGGCCGTATCCGCATGAAGTTCGACGCAAAGATCACCCGCTTCTCAGATCTCGCCGACGGTGCCTACATGGGTGATTATGAGTGATGCGCTCAAGCAACTCTGGGCGAATGCTGAAGGTGAGGGTGCTCATCCAGTGATGAGCGCCTGCAACACCAGAACCAGTCCAATCAAGCTCGCCATGAACACGAGCGTTCGCACCACCGGCACGCCAAGCGCGTAAAGCGGTAAATAGATGATCCGCGAGCCCAGCCATAGCCATCCGCCGATTGCGGTCAGATCGCTGGCTCGTCCAGCGACCACCACTCCGAGCAGTGCGACAATGGCGATCGGGTAAGTCTCAAGGAAGTTTGCCTGCGCGCGCACCAGCCGCCCTGCGACGGGTTCCAACGGCGGTAAAGTCTCATCCCGCGCGCCCATATTCCATTTCGGCCCATATTGCTTCGTCTTGAAATGCGCTGCCGCAAAGACATGGACCATCAGAAGAACGCAGCCCCATGCCAGTATCTTAAGCTCGATCGCCATGTGGCCTCCCCTTTTCCACAATTGAGGGGCTACGTTATCGCCATTTTCGCGCTCGTGCCAAGGCGTTGACGTTTGCGAACCCGCGCGGATCCATCGGCCCCGGCAGCTGCAATAGCTGGCCCACGGGCGTCGACGGGTTCATCTCGCGCCGCTTCTTCAAGAGCTTTGCGCTAGTTCAGCTGTATCGTCTTGCCAGCAACCCGAAGGTTCTCAGTCGGGGCACTACCAGGCGCAACGAAATCCCAGCTTCCGCCGGGATGACGCATCATTCATTTTCATGTCGATCCGTCAGAAGACAGGCTGATTGGCCGGGTCTTCCGGATCAACAGAAGACGCGGGGACCGGCGTTACGGGCGAGTGAATGCCGCATTCCACCTTGTCCCAACCACGCCAGCGTCCCGCCCGGGGGTCTTCGCCGGGCAGCACCTTCGACGTGCACGGTTCGCAGCCGACCGATAGATAGCCTTGAGCCTCCAGCGGATGGCGCGGCAGGTCATGCTCGGCGAAATAGGCCTCCAGATCGTCCTTCGTCCAATCGCCCAGGGGATTGATCTTCAGCCGACCGTCTTCCACTTCGAACCGGGGCATGTTCTGCCGCGTTGTCGACTGGAAAGCCTTACGTCCCGAAATCCACGCATCCAATCCCTGCTTGGCGCGGTTCATCGGTTCGACCTTGCGAATGTCGCAGCAGCCGTCTGGATCGTAGGACCAGCGCAGACCAGTCTCATCCTTTTTAGCCAGCACTTCGGCATTCGGCGTGACCGACCGGCTGTTGGTGAAGCCCATGCGGCTGATCAGCGTATCGCGATAGTTGAGCGTTTCCGCAAACATCTTGAGCGTATCGACGAAGATCACCGGAACGGTCTTGTCAGCCCTTGCCACCAAGTCCAGCAGGACGGCGCTTTCCGTGCCGAAGGAAGACACCACCGCCACCTTGCCGGCCAGACCTTCGGCAAAGACGGTCTTCAGCATCGTCAATGCATCCACACCTTCGAAACGCGCGTTCAGCGCGTCCGCGTCAGCCTGCGTAAAGGCAGGCCTGGCATCGATTACGTCAAGCTGGCGGGCAGGTTCAGCCATTTATACTCTCCGGGTGCCGCCTTGCCCAAACCGGGCTGCGGCCATCGACGGTCTTTTGATAGACGTCGGCATAGCGATTAAGGGTGCGTTCGACGGCGGCATCGTCCAGCGCCTTGTCCGGGCGGAAGCTGTCGAAGCCGCAGCGGCGCATCGCGACCAGTTGGTCGACCAGCACGTCGCCAACCGCGCGCAACTCGCCCTGATACCCCGCTTCACGCAGGATGCGCGCGGCTGAATAGCCGCGCCCGTCACCATAAGCGGGGAAGTTCACCTCAACCAGCGACAGCCGGTCGAGATAGGGCAGCAATTCGCGCGCGTCCTCGCCGGCCTCGATCCGCACGGCGGTCGAATTGGACTGGCCAGTGAAGGATTCGACCGTGACGGCGGGTTCCTGTGCGGCTTCACCGTCGCGGAAAGTCAGGAACTCAACCATAGATCGCCTCCTTGAAGGGCTTCATGCCAAGACGGCGATAGGTGTCGAGGAAACGTTCGCCTTCCTGGCGTTCAGCAAGATAGAGGTCCGTCACCTTCTCGATGGCATCCACAACGCCATCCTCGGAGAAGCCGGGCCCCGTGATCTGACCGACGGCAGCATCCTGCGCACCCGATCCGCCAAGCGATAGCTGGAAATTCTCTACGCCCTTACGGTCCACGCCCAGCACGCCGATATGACCCGCATGATGGTGGCCACAGGCGTTGATGCAGCCGGAGATCTTGACCTTCAGCTCGCCCAACTCCTTCTGGCGGCCAGCGTCGGCAAACCGTTCCGAAAGCTTTTGCGCCAGAGGAATCGAACGCGCATTGGCGAGGCTGCAATAGTCCAGGCCAGGGCAGGCGATGATATCACCGATCAGGTGCAGATTGGCCTCGGCCAGCCCGGCTTCATCCAGCTTCTGCCAGATGGTGTACAGGTCCGCCTTCTTCACATGCGGCAGGACAAGGTTCTGCGCATGGGTCACGCGCAGTTCGTCCACCGAATAGCGTTCCGCCAGGTCAGCCACCAACTCGATCTGCTCGGCCGAAGCATCTCCTGGGATGCCACCACGCGGCTTCAAGCTGATGTTGACGATCGCATAGCCAGGCTGCCTGTGCGCCGCGACTTGCCGGTCCACCCAAAGGGCGAAGGCCGGATCGCTGCGGTCGATTTCATCGCTCAAGCCCTGTTCATAAGTGGGGCTGGCGAAGAAAGGCCGGATGCGCGCCAATTCCTCACGCGGCGGGTTTAGGCCCAACTCCCGCATGTGCGCGAACTCTTCTTCGACCTGCCGCTTATATTCTTCGACGCCCAGCTCATGGACCAGGATTTTGATCCGCGCCTTGTACTTGTTGTCGCGGCGGCCATAGCGGTTGTAAACGCGCAGGCACGCCTCGAGATAAGGCACGATCTCATCTTCGGTCACGAACTCATTGATAATGGGCGCAACCATCGGCGTGCGACCCATGCCGCCACCGGCATAGACTTCTGCGCCGATCTCCCCATTACGCGACACAAGTTTGAGTCCGATATCGTGCAGCCGCATCGCCGCCCGATCCTCTTCCGCAGCGATCACCGCGATCTTGAATTTGCGCGGTAGATAGGTGAACTCGGGGTGGAAGGTCGACCATTGCCGCAGCAGCTCGGCCCAAGGGCGAGGGTCAGTCACCTCGTCGGCGGCGACGCCTGCATATTGGTCTGACGAGATGTTACGGATGCAATTGCCGCTCGTCTGGATGGCATGCATCTCGACCGTCGCCAACTCTGCGAGGATATCGGGCGCATCGGCCAGCTTTATCCAATTATACTGCAGGTTCGTCCGCGTCGTGAAGTGGCCGTATCCCTTGTCATATTTGCGCGCAATCTCGCCCAGCTTGCGCATCTGCTTGGCCGATAACGTGCCATAGGGAATGGCGACGCGCAGCATATAGGCGTGAAGCTGGAGATAGAGGCCGTTCATCAACCGCAACGGCTTGAACTGATCCTCGGTCAAATGGCCGGCGAGGCGCCGCTCCACTTGATCGCGAAATTCCTCAACGCGGGCATCCACGATGGACTGGTCATAGCTGTCATAACGATACATGGTCAGATCACCCAGTTGCCGGCATCGGCGTCATTCGGTTTAAGCGTGAGGTCAGGGCGCACGGTCGGCCCCAGAGCGCGGATGCGATCCTTGATATGAGCCGGGCGCACGCCTTCGTCGGTCACGGTGGCATCGATCACATAGGGAGCGACCACCCGCAGCGCGGCTTCCTCGGCCCGCGCCAGTTCATCGCCCCGGTCGCCAACATCAACCGACTCGCCCACCTGCCGCGACCAGCCGTCTCCCGCCCACCAGATCACGTCCCCGGTGCCAAGGTCATTCCCGGTCAAAATCTTCACGAATGCATCTCCGCCCCAATATCTATCTGCGCGGCCCGGCCAGCCAGCACATCCTGCGCCAGCGCATAGGCCGCAACATCGCCAACCACAATCAGCGCCGGGCTCTTCACCTGTTCCCGCACCACCATGTCGCCCAAATCGGCGAGCAGGGTGCGGAGCGTCCGCATGTCTGCGCGCGTGCCATTTTCCATCACCGCGACCGGAATGGCAGGCGACACGCCGTCTGCGATCAGCTTGTCGGCAATGTCCGCCGCCGTCGCCACACCCATATAAATCACCAGCGTGCGCCCATGGCCCGCTAGTCCTGACCAGTCCTGATCCGTTAAACCCTTGCACTGACCAGCGACGAAGGTCACGGCGCTCGCTGCCTCGCGATGGGTAAGGGGAAGTTGCGCCTGCGCCGCGCAGCCGATCGCCGCGCTGATGCCGGGCACGACTTCAACCGGCACGCCAGCTGAGCGGCATGCCTCCATTTCCTCGCCGCCGCGTCCGAACACAAACGGATCGCCACCCTTCAGCCGGACGACGCGACGTCCGGCACGCGCCAATTCCACGAGCAGGGCGTTAATGCCATCCTGTGGCATCGAGTGGCGGCTGCGCTGCTTGGCAACGGAAACTAGCTCGGCTTCAGGTGAAGCCATCTTCAGTATTTCGGTCGATACCAGCCCGTCATGCACGATGACATCCGCCTGCGCGATCAACCGCGCGGCGCGTAGGGTCAGCAGTTCCGGATCACCCGGACCCGCGCCGACGAGAAAGACGGTAGCAGGTAGTTGTTCGGCCATGCTGGCCAGATGGAGGAAGCGCGCAACGGTTTCAATTCAGAATGCTTTGCCCGTGACGAAGGAAAATTTGGGAAGCGAGCGATCTTGCCTTTGAGGCAAGAGCCACTCCTGTAGCCAGAAGATGCCATTCTCCACTGGGAAGACGGAAAGAGACTGAGCCGACCTCAGTCCCCCATGCCACTCACGTCCACCTGTTTCATTCCGATCCCGATCGATGCCCTGGGCTGCTCAATTTCCGCAGACGAAACCGGATAAGCGCAATAATCCGCTGCATAATATGCGCTCGGCCGGTGATTGCCCGAAATGCCCAAGCCTCCGAAGGGCGCAGAGGATGATGCTCCGTTGGTCGGCCTGTTCCAGTTGACGATTCCGGCCCGCACGTTGGCCCAGAATTGGTTGTACAGGTCCGGCGATCCGCCGATCAGCGAAGCGGACAGGCCATATCGGCTGTTATTCGCCTCCGCGATCGCGGCCGGAAAATCAGGAACACGGATCACCTGCAAAAGAGGCCCGAACAATTCCACATCGGGCCGCTCGGTCATTGCGGTCACGTCAATGATCGCCGGGCTCAGCAGGGGGCGGTCCTCTGACAATCGGACGAGGTGCTTTATCGGCCGGCCGCCATGGCTCATCAGGTAGAGGAAGCTTTCAGTAAGCTGATCCGCTGCCTGATTGTCGATGACCGGTCCCATGAAAGGCGCAGGATCAGCATGCGGATGGTCGATGATCAGCCTGTCGGCGATCTTCTTGACCTCGCTGACCAGCATGTCGGCCAGATCTTCCTTGATGATCAGGCGGCTCGCCGCCGTGCAGCGCTGGCCGCTGGAAAGGAAAGCCGATTGGACAACAAGGACGGCGGCGCTGGCGATGTCCCCGGTATCCCAGACGACGACCGGATTATTGCCACCCATCTCCAGCGCCAATATCTTGCCCGGATCATTGGCGAACTGCCGATTGATCGCCAGTCCAGTGGATGCCGATCCAGTGAAGAGGATGCCGTTGACGTCGGTATGGGCGGCAAGCGCCTTGCCTTCGTCAGGTCCGCCCAGCACCAGCCGCACGACATCCTGTGGTACGCCCGCCTCATGATAGAAACGCACGAGCATTTCTCCAACCGCCGGCGTTTTTTCAGACGGTTTGAACAGCACGCCATTTCCTGCAAGCAGGGCAGGGACGATGTGGCCGTTCGGCAAATGAGCCGGGAAATTATAGGGGCCGAGGACCGCCATGACGCCATGCGGCTTATGTCGCACGGATTGGCGAGCGCCCATCGCCGCTTCCAGCCGGCGCTGACCGGTGCGTTCCGAATAGGCGACGACAGATATATCCACCTTGTTCATCACGGCCGTCACTTCGGTCCGCGCGTCCCAAAGCGGCTTTCCGGTCTCCCGCGCGATCAGGTCCGCCAACTCTTCCTCATTAGCGCGCACGACATTGACGAAGCGACGCAGCGTCTCGATGCGGAAGGAAATCGGCTGAGCGGCCCAGGATGGCCACGCCGCCCTGACGGCCGCGACCTCCGCCTCCACATCGCTGGCAGTTCCCTGCCATAGAAGCGCGCCGGTGGCGGGTTCAGTCGAAGTCAGCGTCGCGGGCATACAGCCGATATGGCGGATAACGGCCTATGGGGAAAGGGGCTCACTCATCACTCGCAGCAACAAAATTGCCTTTCTTCTGGGGAGGAGAAGGGGGAGGCGAAGAGCCGTGAGCGCGGCGAGCAATCAGGCCCTCTCAAGCTACCTCGGGCCCAGCGCCCAAAGCCTCACCCATCCGCCGAACCGCTGCGACCTTTTCCTGCAAAGGCGACCAATCATCGCGTTCGGCAATCGCGTCCCAGATCGCCTCAACCTCATCAATATGCATTGAGCAGGGAACAGCGTCGCTCCAATAGGCATGTTCCCTGCCTCCACTCGCTTCCATACCGGCAACAGCGTCGCGAAATGGCGCCCAAACATCGCCCGAATAATCGGCTCCCTCACGGGGTTCGCCGCTGCGCCAATCGTGAAAGAAGCGATCGATCGGCGTCTTGCTCGCTGCCATGGCTTTGACCGCCGCCTCGATCATCGCGTTCGCGTCGCTGGAAGGCGCTACGCCCAGCCGCCAGCAAAACCGCCGCACCATCGCCTGTCCGAAAAGGTCAGGGAAGCGCTCCAGCTGCTCGATCAGCGGTTCGGCTTCCGCCAGCGGCCTTAGCGACACAGCCAACTGCGCCACGTCCCAGTGTATCGCTTCGGCCTGCCGTCCGAAGGCATAAAGCCCGGCATGATCGAAATAGGCAGCCGTGAAACCTGGCTCCCAAAAAGGCGTGAAGCGCCAGGGCCCATAATCGAAGCTTTCGCCTGTCACATTGATGTTGTCGCTGTTCAGTACGCCATGCACAAAGCCCCCGACCATATAGCTTGCCGCCAGATCGGCCGTCCGCTCGACTACGCGGCTCAGCAGTTGCGCGGGCGCGTCGTTCCTCGGCTCTTCATTGTACAGCTTGCGCAGCGCGTAATCGGTGAGTCGCTCCAAAAGGGGCTTGTCGTCGAAATAGGCCGCCCGCTGGAAAGACCCGATGCGCATATGGGAATGGCTCAATCGCACCATAACCGCCGAGCGGGTCGGGGAGGGCTCGTCATGCCGTTCCAGCGCCTCGCCCGTTTCGATCAGCGAAAAGGTCTTGGAGGTGTTGACGCCCAGCGCCTCCAGCATCTCGGTCGCCAATATTTCGCGGACTCCTCCCTTCAGCGTCAGCCGCCCATCGCCAAAGCGGCTGTACGGCGTCTGCCCCGACCCCTTGGTTCCAAGGTCCAGGAGCCGTCCAGCCCCGTCGCGCAATTGCGCGAACAGAAAGCCCCGGCCATCGCCGATGTCGGGATTGTAGACCCTGAACTGATGGCCATGATAGCGCAGCGCCAGCGGCTGCGGCAGGCTATTAGGCAAAGGTTCGAATCGACCAAAGTGTCGCACCCACTCTTCATCGCTCAGGCCAGCCAGCCCCACGCTGACCGCGGCCCTGTTGTTGCGATACCGCAATGTGGCCTCTGGAAAGCTGGCAGCGGCGACTTCATCCGCGAAGTCGGGCTGCAAATCGAAGATTTCCTTTGCCGGATTATATCTGTTGGCTTGCGAGGAGTTGTCCATGCGGCGATATGGGGGAACAAGGCGGGGAGTTACAACCGCTACGCTGTAATTTGAGGACGCACGACCGTTGACCTGCTTCTCCGACGGCTATTGGTGGTCTCCCGACGGCCTCAGGCTCCATTATCGCGACTATAGGGGCGGTGAAGACGGCCGCCCGCCGCTGCTGTGCCTTCCTGGCCTGACGCGCAACGCCCGCGATTTTGAACCGCTGGCCGATCGCCTCGCAGGTGAGTGGCGCCTCATATGTCCCGACATGCGCGGCCGTTCCGAAAG
>JAEZCS010000167.1 GCA_023433445.1 Pseudomonadota bacterium
TGACAGAGCTGCAAGGGCGGTCAAGTCAGGGACGTTAAGGGCAGTCGTCAAGGTTGAGGCGCTTTGAGGGATCGATGGACCCGTCGGGGCTCACGCCTGCGCGAGCCAGATCGCGGCGCATACGCCCGGTGAGGAAGCGGAACCACATGCGGAAATCGGCGCGTAGGGACCAGAGCGGATGTCGAAAGGTGGCGGGCTGGTTGCGTTCGATCAGCGCGTGCGCCGCCCAGGCGAAGCCGTAACCGGCGACGGGTAGCGCTGGAAGCAGCCACCAGCGGCCGGTCAGGGGCATGGCGGCAAGCAGCAGCACGACGGCGCTGGTCCCGGCATAATGCATGGCCCGCGTTGCGGGGCGTGCATGTTCCTGAAGATAGTATGGCCAGAACTCGCTGAACACATCCATGTTGCTCATGCCATCCTCTCCAGCGCGGAAGCGGAATGAGCAGATTATAGCAGGTCTAAATCCAAGTTAAGCGAGATGCGTCAGGCCGTGTGCGATTCAGGAGCGAAAAGGAAATAGTCGTACGCGGCGCGCGCCACTTCAGCCATGATGCGATCGCGCGCGGCATGGCCCCGGTGGTCCTTCATGACGAAGACCGAGATGGCGATCGGGCGGCCATCGGGAAGGGTGATGATGCCCGTGTCGTTGCCCAGGCCATTGAGCGTGCCCGTCTTGTGCGCGATCGGCGTGCCGGGCGGGAGCATGCCGACCAGGCGCGCCTTGCCCGTCTTGCAGCGCGCCATGATGCCCAGCAGCATGGCCGTGCTGTCCTTCTTCAACGCCTTGCCATGCTGGATGGTCGAGAGGAGATCGTTCATCGCGCGCGGCGTCGAGGTATCGCGCGGGTCGGCGGCGAAGGCGATGTTGGGTATGTCCATCGCGTCGCGCGCTCGCGCCGACAGGGCGGTTTCAGCCTCGTCCCCTGCCCCGCCTGCCCCCACCTTTGCACGGGCGAGCAATTGCGCGGTATTGCTGTCCACGCGTTGGCCGCGGATGCCGAGCGACTGGAGCCAGCCATGGACCGCCTGTGGCCCGCCAGCGCGGGCGACGAGCGCGTCAGTCGCTTCGTTGTCGCTACGGGTGAGCATCAGGTCGAGCAGGGTCGTGACCGGCATCGGGGTGCCCAGCCGGGGCAGCTTCTCATCGAAGCGCAGCGTGCCCGCATCGGCGAGTGACAATATCTTGCCCGCCACCGCGACCTTGTAGGTGCTGGCCATGGGAAAGAGCGTGTCGCCGTTCAGTTCCAATGTCTCGCCGCTGCGCAGGTCACGCACCGCGATGCCGACCGTCCCGTCGCTGAGCGCCGCGAAACGGGAAAATTCGCCGAGCAGACGCGACTGCGCATTTTGATGCACCACATTGGGTTGCGGACCGAAGGCATCAGCCGTCGGCAGCGGGCTCAGGAACAGGCCAAGGCCCGCCATGATGGCGGTGGTGAAGGAAAGGCGCGGCATGAGCGTTCTTTTCCTCATTTCAGCGCGCTGAGCAAGGCTGCCGTGCGGTTGACAGTCGGTCGCTGGACGGGTCAACAGGCGGGCATGACCGCAACGATCAAGCTTGACGAAAGCTGGCGCGCACCGCTGCGCGAGGAGTTCGACCGCCCCTATATGCAGGCGCTCAACGCATTTCTGGCGGAAGAGAAGCGGCAGGGGAAACAGGTATTTCCCAAGGACAGCGAGTATTTCCGGGCACTGGATCTGACGCCGCTCGGCCAGGTGAAGGCGGTCATATTGGGGCAGGACCCCTATCATGGCGAAGGGCAGGCACATGGACTGTGCTTCAGCGTGCAGCCGGGCGTGCGGACGCCGCCGTCGCTCAAGAATATCTACAAGGAGTTGAAGAGCGACCTTGGCATCGATCCGCCACGCCATGGCTTCCTGGAGCATTGGGCGCGGCAGGGCGTGCTGCTGCTGAACAGTGTCCTGTCGGTCGAAATGGGTCGCGCCGCGTCACATCAGAAGCGCGGATGGGAGGAATTTACCGATGCCATCATCCGGCTGGTCAACAGCCAGGAGCAGCCGGTCGTGTTCCTGCTGTGGGGCGCCTATGCACAGCGCAAGGCGGCGTTCGTGGACCAGACGCGGCATCTGGTCTTGAAGGCGGCGCATCCTTCGCCGCTGTCGGCGCATAACGGGTTTTTGGGGTGTCGGCATTTTTCGCAGGCGAACGCGTTCCTGGAGGCGAAGGGGCGTGCGGGGATTGACTGGTCTTTGCCGGAATGTGGGATTTGATCGGCATTAGGCGGCAAGCCAAGGATGACATCCTTGGCGTTCGGCCAAGCCGCCTGAGATCCCAGCGTTCGCTGGGATGACGGGATTGTGGTGAGGGATTGAGAGAAGCCACCCTCATCCGACTTCTCCCGCCAGCGGGAGAAGGGTGCTCGCATAAATTACCGCTTTTGGGCGAACCAGATGACGTGGCGGGGGCCCTTGCCATTATCGCGCGCTTTGACCGCCACCTCGTCGACCAGAAAGCCCGCGTCGCGCAGGCGGCGGGTGAAGGCGGCGTCAGGGGCGGCTGACCAGATGGCGAGGATACCGCCGGGCTTAAGCGCGGCCTTCGCCGTGGCAAGGCCAGCCGAGGAATAGAGCCGGGCGTTGGCGGGAGCGGTAAGGCCGTCGGGACCGTTGTCGACGTCCAGGAGGATCGCGTCGTAGCTTTGTCGGCTTGCTGCGATCTCCGCCGCGACATCGCCTTCGATCAGGGTGACGCGCGGGTCGTC
>JAEZCS010000184.1 GCA_023433445.1 Pseudomonadota bacterium
TGTAGTTGAGCGTGAAGTCCTTGCTGAACCCACCGCCCAGCGCCTGCGTCGCCGCGCGGCTGTTGTCGAGCACATAGCTCCAGCTGCCATCGCCGTTCTGCGTCAGCGTGCCATAGCTGTTGAGCTCGGCCAGCGCCGCCGCATCCGCGCCCCAGGAGACAAAGCTCTTGGGCGTATCCGCGCCAGACACATCGTTGCCCAGCACATTGCCGGACAATGTGTTGGTGGCGCTGTCTTCCACAACCACGTTGCCCGTATCGTCAACGGCCTGTGGCCGGTCGTCGACGATGCCGATGTTCAGCGTCGTGCCCGCAGCATCTCCATCGCTGTCGGTAACAGTGACTGCGAAGCTATCTTGCGTAGTATCGCCCGACGTGGCCACTTCCAACGTATAGCTATAGCTGTAGCCAGTGGTTGGCGAGCCAGTCACGGTGAGCGTGCCGTAGCTTCCTTTCACCGTCCCGCCATTGGTCACGTCGACATTGTTGATGATCAGCGAAGCGACCGTGTCATTGCCGGTGGCAATGAGGAAGACGCCAGTGACGGTCTCCCCGTTCGAAGCTGCGTTGGAACCATCCGGGTTCAGCGCGGCCTCATCAACGAGCGTGTCCGACCCTGCCTGAACCGCAACGCTTGGCGTCGAGTCCGGCTGCAGGGTGATGGTCACGGTGGCCTGCGACGTATCGCCATCACCGTCCTGGATCTGATAGACGAAGCTGGCCGTGCCTTCCTGACCAGCCGCCGGCGTGAAGGTGAACAGGCCGGTGGCCGGATTGTAAACCACCGTGCCTTCCGCCGGACCGCTGACGATGGTCACGCGCACGGCGGGATTATTGTCGATGTCGACGCCGTCAGCGCCGAAAACGTCGTTGGCGAATGCATTGATGACGACAGGGGCATTCTCTGCGCCCTGCTGGACGACATCATCATTGGCGGTAGGCACATCGTCGATGACGTTGATCACCAGATTCTTGGTTATGCTATCGCCGTCTGCGTCCGTCACCGTTACCGTAAAGTTGTCGGTAACATTGTCGCCCGACGTGTTGTCAGTCACTGTGTAGCTGTAGCCAACGGAGCCTGGAGCAACACTGATGATCGTCAGCGTGCCGCTGGTCCCGACAATCGTCTGTCCCACGGTCGTGATGATCTGGCCATTGATCGTAATGGTCGCTGGTGCGTCCAGGGCGACGTAGGTGATGGTGCCGGTTGTCGTCTCAATCGGAGCTGGCTCATTCGAACCCGGAGACTTGCCCGGACGGCCGTCTACGCCCAGCCCTGATTCATCGACGACAGTACCAGGACCTGCAGTTGGAACCTCCAGCTGAGGCAGATGATTCTCGTCCTCATCCGGTGCTATGGGAAGGATTTCGCGCTCTTCAGGCTGGCTGAAGGACAATTCGGTCGGTGGCAGCAGGTCGCCCAGGCCATGGGGATCTCCCACGTCCCCTTCGGCAGCCAGAAAATTGCCTCCAGAGCTACGCGGCGGTCCGGCAGCGGGCTGCGGTTCTTCGCCGATCAACAGCGCGGCGAGGTTGACGGAAGGAATTTCGACATCGCCCACGACGATGCGGGGCACGATGACGGCGCCGTCCAGAATGACCATCTGCGTACCGTCAGGCAGGGTGACGATCAGGTTGCGCCCGTCGACTGCTATGTCGTTGATGTCGGTTCCTGCGGGAAGGACCACGGTGCCGTCCGCTCCGATGGGGACAGTGCGCATCGTGCCTGGCTGAATGTTCTGCCCCTTTACCCGAGCAGCGAGTGCTTCAAGTGCCGGGTCGTGCGCCTGCTGGCGGTCAGCGACGGCATCGACATTCCATTCGCGCTCGAAATCCATCTTTCCATCCCATCTGTCGCCGTGGGACGGACCGAAGAAGTGCGCAGAAGATCGTTCCCCAGCGCTACACTCGCACTGAGATGCTCGTCTTCATAGACACTGGCATTAGCGGATCAGCTATTGCCCATTGTCTGCGATCTCCCGTCGGCGAGGCTGAATCAGCCTCTTACCGCCCCGGATTAACCCCATCGTCTTATTACTTCTGACCCGATGACTAATCTTATTCGGTGGCAGTAAATTGAGTCACGGAAAATCGTCTTTTATTAACCATTTAATTTGAATATATCGGGAAAAGTAACTCATGCTTTATTACGAAGGATATAGTTCGTCATTGCCGAATATATCCTTTGTTCTATAGCTAGAAAGCAAAATGGTTTAATTAGCGAACAGGGAGATAGCGCGACTCGAACGGCACGCAACTGATCGTATGGCAGGGGCATTCCGGCGCCCCCCCGGCCGTGCTAAATCAAAAGCGGGCAGCCAACGCTTAGCCAACTGCCCGCTCCTTGTGCGACCCAAAGGATCCCATCCATCGATCAGTATCAATGCGCAACGGTCGGCATCCTCCCGACCCGTAGCAGAAAACTGAACGCTTCCGTCCTATGGCGAGACGTGAATAGCAGCCGCAGGCAGTTTAACAATTCGCCCTAAGGCCTATAGCTATAGACATATCGCCGTTGCCTCAGTCCACGCCAGTGACAGCATCCCGGGTGGCCAGGCGCGTCGCAATATCTTCCATCCGACGACTGCGCTCGCTGGTGGCACCGGTTGTCCTGCGAAACGATCCCAACGCGTAATCCACCAAAGGTGCCGCGGCGTCCGGTCGATTTCGCGCCAGGTAAAAGTCGATCAAATTCTCCAGCGCCAACTGACAATCTGGATCATCTTCGCCGCGCGTACGCAAATAACTGTCAAATACCCGGCGAAGCAATTGTTCAGTATCGCGATATTGACCTGTGCTTTCCAATATCAAGGCAAGATCATTGGCGGAAATCAACGTGCGGGGATCGTCAGGCCCAAACAGATCGTCAGCCGCCGCCAGCGCTTTTCGCGCCGGTTCGGCACCTTCCACCGGACGCCCTGCAGCATAGGCCGCCTGCGTCGCTGCGACCAAGGCACGCCACTCCTTCTCCCTCGCCTCGGTAACGTCGGCTACATAGGGCGCTTGTGCCCAGATGGCTGGCGTTGGGCAAAGCAGGAATAGTGAGCAGGCTCCGACTGTCCTGCTGAAGCACCGAAAGACCATAGCGCTACCCCCTCCTGTCGCATCGCTTCACCAGAGAACCTGACCGCAGGAAAGAGGGCCATTCGCCCATGCTCAGCGAACGAGCGCCTCTACCAAGGCCTTCACCTTCTTCTGACGCCATTGCGGCAGGGGGGCGATCAACCAATAGGCAAGCGTCGAGGTCTGCAACTCCCCAACTTGCTTCACCCGCCCAGCCTCAATGTCGGCCTGCGCGAGCAGCAACGGCACGGTGGCTCGCCCGAACCCATTGATCGCCGCTTCAATTGCCAGCCCCGCGTCGGCGACGCGAATTGCCGCTGGTTCGCTACCCGCTGGACATCCGGGCCAGTCCACACGAAGCGCAGCGCTGCCGCCAGCCGCTTCAACCGTCACAAAGGTCGCCTCGCCCAGCTTCGCCCCTTCATGCTCGCCCGGCCCATCGGTAAGACGCAACGCCAAGTCGAGATTTGCTTCCGTGAAGTCCAGCGTCTCGTCGGCCGCTACCAGCGCGAATTTAAGATCGGGCTGACTGGCGGCATAGCTCGCCAGGCGCGGTTGCAGCCATTTGGCGGTGATGTCGCGCGGAGCCGCAATGGTCAGCGAGGAACTGGATTGCCCCGCCTGCATCGCCCTCACAGCTTCTTCGAACTCCAGGAAGCCCGCGCGCAAGGCCTCCAGTCCCGCTTCGGTTTCAGGGGTCAGTTCCAGGCCCTTTGGCGTGCGGCGGAACAGGACGACACCCAGCAGGTCCTCCAACGCCCGAATCTGTTGTCCGACGGCGGCGGGCGTCACAGCCAGTTCGTCGGCTGCTCGCGTGAAGGACAAGTGTCGCGCTGCCGCATCCAGAACGCGCAGCCCGTTCAACGGCAAATGCGTACGCTTCATTCAGCAACCGCTGGCGCTACAAGCGCGAAATGAGGAATAGCGATGTCGAACGTCTCCCCACTGGCGCCGATCATATGATAATGCCCACGCATTGACCCTGTGGGTGTATTGAGCGGGCAACCCGAAACATAATCATAGCTTTTCCCCGGCTGCACCACCGGTTGCTCGCCGACCACGCCATCGCCATCCACCCGATGCTGTCCGCCGCGCCCGTCGGTTATGACCCAGTGGCGCGTGAGCAACTGCACGGGCTGATCCCCCCCATTCTCAATTCGGATGTGATAGGCCCAGAACCAGCGCCCGCGATCAGGCTCTGATTGCTCCGGCAGGAACGTAACAGCAACATGCACGTTTATATCGCGTGTGGTCGCATGGAAGGGAAAGAGCGCGTTCACCGAGACAGAAATGCGCCTTTCCCCCTGCTCTCGTCAACGCCCTATCGACTTCAGAGCGCGATCGAGGTCCTCGATCACATCGTCTGCGTCTTCCAGACCGACGTTCAGCCGCAGCATGTCTTCAGTAATGCCGACCTCCAGCCGTGCCTCTTCAGCCATGCCGAAATGGGTTGTCGAGGCAGGGTGGGTCATCAACGATCGGGAATCTCCGATATTATTGCTGATGTCGACCAGTTCGAGCCCATTGAGGAGGCCGTGGGCTTCCTTGCGACCGCCACCGACGTAAAGCGAGAAGATCGGCCCCGCCATCGCCATCTGCTTCGCTGCGAGGGCGTATTGGGGGTGACTTTCCAGGCCAGGATACAGCACCTTGGCCACCCTGCCTTCCAGGAACTTGGCGACTTTCAGAGCATTCTCGCTCTGCCTGCGAATACGCAGGTCCAGCGTCTCCAACCCCTTCAAAACCACCCAGGCATTGAATGCACTAAGCGTGGGTCCGGTGTTCCGGTGGAACGGCAACAGAGTGTTCAGGATGAAATCCTCCGTCCCGCAGATCGCGCCCGCCAGGACGCGACCCTGCCCGTCCATCATCTTGGTCGCGCTATAGGCAACGACATCGGCGCCAAATTCCATCGGCCGCTGAAGCGCTGGCGTTGCAAAGGCATTGTCGACCACGCTGACGATGCCATGCTTCTTCGCGATACCGCAGACAGCTTCCAGGTCCACCACATCCATTGTGGGGTTGGCGGGCGTTTCGAAGAAGAAGACCTTCGTGTTCGGCCGTATTGCCGCTTCCCAAGCATCATTGTCGGTCGCATCGACCGTTGTCGTCTCGATCCCGAACTTGGGCAGCAGTGTGTCGGTCAGCCAGCGGCATGATCCGAACAGCGCCTTGCCAGCCACCACATGATCGCCAGCCGAAAGCTGACACAAAAGCGCCGCCGTCATCGCCGCCATGCCGGTCGCGGTTGCGCGGCAGGCTTCGGCCCCTTCCAACAGAGCGATACGCTTTTCGAGCATCTCGACCGTCGGATTCTGCAGGCGGCTATAGGTCATGCCCTGCTGATCACCGGCAAAGCGCGCCGCTGCGTCCTCTGCACGGTCGTAGGAATAGCCGCTGGTCAAAAACAGCGCCTCGGACGTTTCGCCCCACTCGCTACGCGCACTGCCACCCCGCACCGCCAATGTCGCGGGACGCCAGTTCTTGGTGATAGCCGGGTCCTGCCCGCTCCTGCGCTTCATCGCTTGTTCCTTAGTTCAGCGCCGCCAGCACCGCGTCGCCCATCTCAACTGTATTCATGGTCCCGCCCAGGTCGAAGCTGCGCGCGCCGTTGGCCAGCGCCTTGGCAACCGCAGCGTCGATCCGGTCAGCCTGTTCCGGCATCCCGAGCGAGTAACGCAGCATCATCCCCGCCGACAGGACCGTTGCCAGCGGATTGGCCTTGCCTTGCCCTGCAATATCGGGTGCGGATCCATGGATCGGTTCGTACAGGCCCTGGTTGCTGTCGTTGAGGGTCGCCGAAGCCAGCATGCCGATCGATCCGACGCACATGCTCGCCTGGTCGGACAGGATGTCGCCGAACATATTGCCTGTCACGATCACGTCAAACTGACCGGGATCACGCACCAACTGCATCGCAGCATTGTCCACATACATGTGAGACAGGGCGACATCGGGATATTCGGCCGAAACCTCGATCACCACGTCGCGCCACAGCTGGCTGGTCTCCAGAACATTGGCCTTGTCCACCGAGCAGAGCTTGCC
>JAEZCS010000241.1 GCA_023433445.1 Pseudomonadota bacterium
CGCTCAGCCTCAAATGGGCGGCAACCGTCGGCACTTGGCAGGCCTCGTCCGTCCCGATTGCCCTGAGCTTCCTGAACATGGGCCTGCTTGCCCTCGCCATGAAGGGCATCCCCGCCGGGACCGCCTAAGCGATCTGGACCGGCCTTGGCGCAGTCGGCGTCATTATTGGCGGCATGATATTGTTCGGCGATCGGATCGCGCCCGTGCAGGCCGGTTTCATGGCGCTCATCGTCATTGGCGTCATTGGGACGAAGCTCTTCGCCCCCGGCTGATCGCGCGACGGCACCATATGGTGGAGCCGGACGTTGGCCCGGCAATAATCATCCGTTACGCTGCCGGGCAATGACCATCGACCGTCGCGCCTTCCTGGCTGCCGCCCTTTCGGGGCCCTTCGCTTTTCCTTTTGTTGGCCGTGCACTCGCCGCGACGGATGTCGAGCGCGTGGATGCATTGATTGCCCGAATGACTGTCGAGGAGAAGGCAGGGCAGATGACCTGCCTTGCCGACAGCTTCCGTCCCTACAACCCGCCCAATCCGCAGGTCGGAATCCAGGATGAGAAACGGCTGGCGGAAGAGGTGCGCAAGGGCAGGGTGGGCTGCCTGTTCAACGGCATCGGCGTCGCAGGCGCGCGCCGCGCGCAGGACATCGCCGTCAAGGAAAGCCGCCTTGGCATCCCCTTGCTATTGGCGGGCGATGTGATCCACGGGCTCAAGACCATCTTCCCCGTGCCGTTGGCCGAGGCCGCCAGCTTCGATCCCGCGCTTGCCGAACGAACCGCTCGCGCCATGGCGCAGGAGGCAAGCGCGGCGGGGCTTCACCTGACATTCGGCCCCATGGTCGATGTTGCGCGTGACCAGCGCTGGGGCCGGGTGGTCGAAGGATCGGGAGAGGATGTCTATCTGGGCAGGCTGTTCGCCGCCGCCCGCGTGCGCGGATTTCAGGGGCGCGACCTGCGTCGCGACGACTCGCTTCTGGCTTGCCCCAAGCATTTCGCGGCCTATGGCGCGGTCGCGGCGGGCCTTGAATATGGCAGCGTGGATATTTCCGAAGCGACGCTGCGCGAAACCCATTTGCCGCCCTTCGGCTCTGCCTTTGCCGCAGGCGCGCTCACCACCATGGCGGCTTTCAGCGAAATCAACGGCGTCCCCGCCACCGCCGACCGGGAACTGCTGACCGATCTGCTGCGCGGCGAGATGAAGTTTCGCGGGTTCGTCTTCTCCGACTATACCGCTGACGAGGAACTGATCGCTCATGGTTTTGCGGAGGATGAGCGGGATGCCGCGCGCCTGGCGGTGCTGGCGGGCGTCGACATGTCGATGCAGAGCGGCCTCTATATCCGTCATTTGCCCGATCTGGTGAAGAGCGGCGCGGTGCCGATGGGGACGATCGACGTGGCCGTGCGCCGCATCCTCTATGTGAAGATGGCAATCGGTCTGTTCGACAACCCCTATCGATCCATCAGCGAAGAGGCGGAACGGACCCGCATCGCCACGCCCGCGCATCGTGCCCTGGCGCGGGAAGCCGCCGGCCGATCGATCGTCCTGCTCCAGAATGAAGGCATCCTCCCGCTCGATCACGCCAAGCGCCAGAAGATCGCGCTGATCGGGCCATTTGGAGAGGATCGGGACAATGTCTACGGCCCGTGGGCCTTTTACGGTGACAAGGGCAAGGGCATCGACATCGCCACGGGGCTGCGGGCCGCCATGCCCGATCCCGCCCTGCTCAGCATAGCCAAGGGCTGCGATATCATGGCGCCGATCAATGGCGGGATCGAGCAAGCAGTGGAAACGGCCAAGGCAGCCGACATCATTCTGCTCGCGCTCGGCGAATCGCAGGACATGTCCGGCGAGGCGCAATCGCGCACCACTATCGAACTCCCGCCGCTGCAACAGATGCTGGCGGACGCCGTCGCCGCGACCGGCAAGCCTGTCGTCATTCTGTTGCGCCACGGTCGCGCTTTGGCGCTGCATGGGGCGGTAGGAAGCGCGCAGGCTGTGCTCGCCACCTGGTTCCTGGGATCGGAAGCAGGCCATGCGATCGCCGACATCCTGTTCGGGCGGGTTGATCCCTCCGCCAAGCTGCCGGTCAGCTTCCCGTGGGAATCAGGTCAGGAGCCTTTCTTCTACGACCGCAAGTCCACTGGCCGCCCGGTCGTCGACAACCGAACCGAATATCGCGCGCGCTACATGACGACGGACAACAGCGCCCGCTATCCTTTCGGCCATGGGCTCAGCTACACCAAATTCGCACTCGATAATCTGAAGCTGTCGGACACCGCCTTGCGCTGGGATCGCGCGATCGAGGTGACGGCCCGGCTGACCAACAAGGGCGACCGGCGGGGCAGCGAAGTGGTGCAACTCTACATCCGCGATCGCGTGGCGAGCCGCACCCGCCCCATCCGCGAACTGAAGCGGATCGAACGTGTCACGCTGGGGCCTGGCGAGAGCAAGACGGTGCGCTTTTCCCTGTCACGCGTCGACCTGCAATTCGTCGGATCGGGCAACCGCATCATAGCAGAGCCCGGCCTGTTCGATCTGTGGCTCGGGCAATCGTCCGAGGGTGGGCTCCACAGCCAGTTCACCCTCTATGCGGAGGAAACGCCGCCCGCATCAGCCCGATAAGCCAGCCATCTTCGCGAAGGCCGAACACGCACCGCCCCAACTCGCTTTCCTACAGGGGCTGGCCCATGGCATGGTGCCACAGGCTCTTTCCTACCGTGAACCTTCCCCGCCCCATGGGTCCGGGACGTCATTTCGCAAAAATTCTCCTATTGCGAAATCGACGCCACCCGTCCGTAGCCACGCAAATGCGTCACTCGCAATAGTGTGAACTTCGCAACGGTTGCGCCGATTGGAAAACTCCCGCCTGCGCCTTCACCACCCCGCGCAGCTCTGCTAGAGGGCGGCCCATGCTGAATCTCAGGGACATCACCGTGCGGCTGGGTGGCCGTACCATCATCGACCGCGCCAGTGCCGCGCTGCCGCCGCGAAGCCGCGTCGGGCTGATCGGGCGCAATGGCGCTGGCAAATCCACGCTGATGAAGGTGATGATCGGGCAGCTCGATCCCGATGATGGCGGTTGCGACATGCCGCGCGACACGCGCCTCGGCTATATTGCGCAGGAAGCGCCTGCCGGGACGGCGACGCCCTTCGAAACCGTCCTTGAGGCCGACAAGGAACGCGCCGCGTTGATGGCGGAAAGCGAAACCACGCAGGACCCGGACCGTCTCGGCCATATCTATGAGCGGCTGACGACGATCGACGCCTATACCGCGCCTGCCCGTGCCGCGCGCATTCTGGTCGGCCTGGGCTTTGACGAAGAAATGCAGGGGCGGCCGCTCGACAGCTATTCCGGCGGCTGGAAAATGCGTGTCGCACTCGCCGCGCTGCTCTTTCCGAACCTGATCTGCTGCTGCTCGATGAACCCAGCAACCACCTCGATCTTGAAGCGACGATGTGGCTCGAAAGCTTCCTAAAAAATTATCGCGGCACCGTGGTGGTGATCAGCCACGAGCGCGATCTGCTCAACAATGTCGTCGATCATATCCTGCATCTCGAAGGCGGGAAGGTGACGCTTTATCCCGGCGGCTATGACGCGTTCGAGCGGCAGCGCGCCGAACGGCTGGCGCAGCAGGAAGCCGCCCGCGCCCGGCAACAGGCAGAGCGTGAGAAGTTGCAGGACTATATCGCCCGCAACTCCGCCCGCGCCTCGACCGCCAAGCAGGCCCAGTCGCGGGCCAAGGCGCTGGCTAGGATGCAGCCCATCGCCGCCGCGATCGAAGACCCCACCCTGTCCTTCGCCTTCCCCAGCCCGCCCGAACTGCGTCCGCCGCTCATCACCATGGACATGGCGGCGGTCGGCTATGGCGATACGCCAGTGCTGCGCCGGGTGAACCTGCGCATCGATCCCGATGACCGGCTGGCGCTGCTCGGCCGCAACGGCAACGGCAAGACGACCCTTGCCCGCCTGATCGCGGCGCAGCTCGCGCCGATGGAAGGGTCGATGAACAGCTCGGCCAAGATGAATGTCGGTTACTTCACCCAATATCAGGTGGAAGAACTCGACATCGCCGACACGCCGCTCCAGCACATGACGCGCGTGATGAAAGGCGCGACGCCGGGCGCAGTGCGCGCGCAGCTTGGCCGTTTCGGCTTTTCCGGCGAGCGCGCGACGCAGCAGGTCGGCTCCATGTCGGGTGGCGAGCGCGCGCGTCTGGCGCTGGCGTTGATCACGCGTGACGCGCCGCACCTGCTGATCCTCGACGAACCGACCAACCACCTCGACGTCGACAGCCGTGAGGCGCTGGTGCAGGCGCTCAATGAATATTCGGGCGCTGTCGTGATCGTCAGCCACGATCGCCACATGATCGAACTGGTGGCCGATCGCCTCGTCCTGGTGGACGGCGGCACGGCCCAGCCGTTCGACGGCAGCCTGGATGATTATACCGACATCATCCTGCGCAAGGCCGATGGCGGCAGTAGCGGCGGAGACGCGCCCAAGACGGATCGCAAGGCGGAAAAGCGCAACGCCGCCGAATGGCGCGAAAAGCAGAAGAGCCTGAAGGCTGCGGTCAGCAAGGCGGAAAAGGAGATGGCGACGCTATCCGCCGAACGCAGCCGGATCGATCAGGCGCTGTTCGACCCCAAGGCAGCGACGGGTGCCGAGGCGAAGATGACGACGACCGATCTCATGGTCCGCCGCGCTTCGGTCGAAAAGAAGCTGGAAGCCATCGAGGAAAGCTGGATCGAAGCGAGCGCCGCGCTGGAGGAACTGTAAGAGCCGTCAGCCCGCGTCTATCCGCAGGCGCGTCAGGCGAATTTCGCTGATGCGCCAGCCATCGGCCAGCCGCACATAGCGTTCGTGATAATGGCCATAGCCATGCATCCAGCGGAAAGGCAGGGGGGAGCCATCCTGGACCCACAGCTTGTCCTCCATCGCCCAGATGCCGCTGGCCTGCGTTTCGGTTTCGATGTGGATTTCGGGCATATGGCCGTGGTGAACGGTCGTGACCTTCTCCAACATCGGCGCCAAGCGGGCTACATACGGAGCCGCGCCATGTATCAGCATGCTTTCGTCCCGCTCCCCCGCGGCGTCCCGAAAATCGGCGACCAGATCGGGCGCAAAGACCGCCTCCAAAGCGGGCCAGTCCTTGTTATCCATTGACCGGAAGTAGCGCGCCTTGAGGGCATATATCGCCAAGGTCGCAGCAATCTTGTCGGTTTCGGTCAAGCATTCCTCCCCAACTGATCCTGTTAGCCGGTTGCGACGAAGCTAATGGAGAGAGCGGTGCATTCCAAGCGAGGTTTTTGCGGTCGCCGCTCGCGGCAGACGTCGAACGAAGGCGTTCGTCGCGCCACTTTGCGTCGGACTTCAGCGCCTGCCCCCGTAAAGCATGCGGTTGACGTAAATTTCAATAAATATTATCGTAAACATTACGGGAAATATGATGGAGGGTGTTCGGTTGGAGCAGTCGGCGTCACGCCGGGGTCGCAAGCCTCGCTTATCTTCAGATGCGATCATGGGCGCCGCATCCCAGATGATGGCGAAGGGCGGCGTGCGTGATTTCTCGATGCCTAAGCTGGCCAAGACCCTTAACGTCGGAGTTATGTCCCTCTACACCTATTTCCCCAGTCGTGACGATCTGCTGAACGCGCTGTCGGAAGATGTATTCAGTAGCTTTGAAATGCCGGAATTCGGCCAGGACTGGAAAGCGGATATTCATGCATGGCTTTGGGCCATGGTTCGGCATTTCGATAAGCATCCCGAAGCGTTGATGCTGATAAAGTGGAATGATCATATCTCAACCGCATGGCTTCGTCGCTGGTTTCCAATCGCGCTATTGTTGAAGCGGCAGGGATTGAAGGGACCACCCCTTGCCTTTGCGATGAGCTGGTTCACGAATATCTCCTTTGGCTTCATCTCGTCTCAGCTGTCGTCGCCGGAACGGCGGAGGGCGGAAGCGCTGGCTCATATCGACCATCTCGATCCGGACGGGCGGCGGCTCGCGACGGAGCTGTGGCTCGATTTTTGCGACCTTGACCGAGATGAACTGCTGGAGTTCGGCTTTCGCAAGATTGTGGAAGACTTGGCCGAGCTGATGGATGGAAGCTATCCGCTCAAGCCTCGACCGGAAAATGCGACATCCGAACAATCCCGCCAACACTGCAAAAACACACAAGATGTTACAGGATAGGATACCATGATTGCACACCCGAAATCGTTCATCCCAGTCGTTCCTCCGCAATTGATCCACGACATCTTCACCGAAGAGGAGAATGAGCGGCTTTTCCATGTGTTGAAAACAAAAGGACCGTGGCGATTGATCGCCGCAATCTATTTCAAGACTGCTGAAGAACTTCTTGCGGTTTCGTCGCGCGGCCCCGACCCCGAAGGCGCAAGTCCGACGCTCGAAGATTTCCTGTCACTCGCCTTCCGTGGCTTCTTTGGCAATAATGGGCTCAGCTATCATGACGAAATTCACGAGGTTTTTTACAGCCATAAGCTGCTGAATCTGGTGAAGGGCATGCACGGGGCGCAATATGGCGCGCCCTATTTGTTCCAGTTCAATATCCAGGGGCCTTCGGGCGGATATGACCCGGGTCATTTCGACGGTCGGAGCTGGCGCGGGCTCGACCCAACGAACATGCCCGCCTGGCTCGGCAGCGTCATGGCCAAATCAGGCTTGTTCGACGCTTGGGAAGTCAAGGCCGGGCAGGTCATCTCCTATTATTATCGCTCGGGCATCGACGGGGGCTTCACCTATTGGCCCAACGGCCCCGACGAGGCGCCTGAGCGCTTTGCCGCCCCATTCTGGAACTCTGGGATCGTCACAGACAATCAGCACATGTATCATCGCGGAGAAGCCTGCGGGCCGCGCGACAAGCGGGAGTTGCCTACTGGGACGACGCTTCAATCCGTGCTCCAGTCCGACGGGGGAAGCGGCTGGAACGTCCTGGAGGGCGATCGCGTCCTTGCCCATTATGTGGAAGAAGAGATGCGCTTCCTGTTCCACTACAGCGCCCATGTCTTCGCGGACATGGCGGATCTGAAGCGCTATTACGATCACACCGACGACCTGACCTGCGACCAGGCGCTGGGCATGCTTGTCGATGACCTTCGGCGACAGCGGATACCCTTCGACATGCCGACGGACCCGATGTCCGATCCGGCATTCATCGCCACCTTGACCAACGCATATGCCGTAAGTCCGACAAGCTATCATCCGCAGGCTCCGCTCGACATTCGGCAGAAATTAGCGGCTTGACGTTGCAGGCGGCCTGTTACCGGGGCAATTGCGATGTGGGCAGCACCACCTTCAGGTTTGACACTTTCCGCAGAGGGTAAATTTGGGAGGCCGCTTCAGCCGTGATTGCGGCTTCCCCTCTACGCTTCGGAAATCGCCGATCCTATTCGGCCATTCTGTCCCCGCAACAGCACTAGCAGGGAAAGCGGCGCTGAGTTTCGTGCCTCTGATCCGCGTCTGACTTTCCCGATCGCCGAATGAACCGAACGCGCGCAGTTCGCGCCCAATTTTGACAATTATCTAACATCTATAACAAGTTGAGACAAGCTGGCGGAGCGGGAGGGATTCGAACCCTCGATACGCTTTTGACGTATACTCACTTTCCAGGCGAGCGCCTTCGACCACTCGGCCACCGCTCCGCATGCACTGGAAGGCGGCTCCCTATCGCGCGGCGCGGCGGGTGGCAAGGGGTGGCGGGACTTTCCTGTGCAATATCGAGCGGGGCCCTGCTGTTCCGCCATTGTTGCGTTGTCCATGCCGTCGCGGATAGGAATGTCTTACGGCCATCGGGCGCATTTCGGAACAATCGCCGCTTGTCGGGCGATGCCATGCCCTTGGCGATTGCGCAGGGGCGGAAAGGCTGAACATGATCGTAGGCACCGTAAAGGAAATCAAGAACCACGAATATCGCGTCGGCCTGACGCCAGAGAGCGTGCATGAACTGGCAGCGCATGGGCATCGGGTGCTTGTGGAAAGCGGCGCGGGAGAGGGGATCGGTGCGCATGACGCGCTATACGCCCGCGCAGGTGCCGAAATCGTGCCCAGCGCAGGTCAGGTGTTCGAAACCGCCGAGATGATCGTGAAGGTGAAGGAGCCACAGCCCGATGAGCGCGCCATGCTGCGCCCCGGTCAGATACTCTACACCTATCTTCACCTCGCGCCCGACCCGGAGCAGACGCGCGACCTGATGGCGTCGGGCGCGGTCTGCATCGCCTATGAAACCGTCACCGACGCAAGCGGTGGTCTTCCGCTGCTCAAGCCCATGAGCCAGGTTGCCGGGCGCATGTCCATCCAGGCAGGCGCAACGGCGCTGGAAACGGCCAATGGTGGCCGCGGCGTGCTGCTGGGCGGCGTGCCGGGTGTGCTCCCGGCCAAAGTTTGCGTCATCGGCGGTGGCGTAGTCGGCTTCAACGCAGCGCAGATGGCAGCAGGCCTTGGCGCGGACGTCACAATCCTTGATCGCAGCCCGGAGGTGCTGGAACGGCTGGGCATCTATTTCGAAGCGCGAGCCAAGACGCGCTTTTCCAACCGCGCCAATCTCGCCGATTGCGTGGCAGAGGCTGACCTTGTGATCGGCGCGGTGCTTATCCCCGGAGCCGCAGCGCCCAAGCTGATCAGCGCCGACATGCTCAAGACCATGAAGAAAGGCTCCGTGCTGGTCGACGTCGCGATCGACCAAGGCGGCTGTTTCGAAACCAGCCATCCCACCACCCATGCAGAGCCCACCTATGTGGTCGATGGTATCGTCCATTACTGTGTTGCCAACATGCCGGGCGCCGTCGCGCGCACCAGCACCTATGCGCTCAATAATGTCACCCTGCCGCACGCCCTGCGGATTGCCGATCTTGGGTGGAAGGAGGCGCTGCGGTCGGATCCGCACCTTCTGGCAGGGCTCAATGTCTGGGATGGCAAAGTGACCTATCAGGCCGTCGCCCAGGCGCTGGACTTGCCCTTCAGCCCAGCGGAAGAAGCGCTGGCCTGACGAAGGACAACATCCTGTAATCTTGTCTGGACCCCCTGCGGGTTCCCCAGCCTCGTTCGTTTTGTTTGCCGGGGGCAGTCGGTTCCCTGCCCCCAGACAAGCACATTCGCTGAAGAGAGGCCCGGGTTCACGTCATGGTCCATCATATCCGCTTCGCCGCCCTGCTGCCGCGACATCTTCACTTCGGCAGCAGGGAGGCGCTGTGATGCACGGCGATCTCATGACCTGGCTCGTCCCCTTGGTCGCCATGCTGGGTGCGGGGCTGTTCGCCGGTTTCGCAGCGGGGATTTTCGGCATTGGTGGAGGCTTCGTCGTCGTGCCCGCGCTGTTCGTGGTTCTGCCGCTGCTGGGTGGAACCCATGAAGCCATCGCTCATGTCGCCATCGGCACCTCGGCCGCCACGATCATCGTGACCTCGATCCGCTCGCTCCTGGCCCATGCCAAGCGTGGCGCGGTCGAATTTGAAGTGCTGCGCGCCTGGGCGCCGTGGATCATCCTGGGCGACGGGGTAGGGGTGCTGCTGGCGGGACATGTGGATGGCCGGATACTGACCATGATCTTCGCTACGGGCGTGTTCCTCATGTCGCTGAACTTCCTGCTGCCCAAGGTTGGGGGCAAGGTAATCAGCGAGGACATGCCGTCCGGTATCGCGCGCGTCGGCATAGCGGGCGGGCTTGGTACTTTTTCAGCGTTGCTCGGCATTGGCGGCGGCACGATCGCGATCATGGTGATGACCTTGTGCGGCCGATCGATCCACCGGGCGATCGCGACGGCGTCGGGCGTCGGCACGCTGATCGCCATTCCCAGCGCCATCGGTTTCGCCCTGATCGGCCTTAAGGAAACCGGCCTGCCCTGGGGGTCGCTGGGCTTCGTCAACATGCCTGCGACGCTGGCGATTTCTTCGATGTCGATCCTTACCGCGCCGCTGGGTGTCGCCGCCGCGCACAGCCTGCCTGCTCATCTGCTGAAGCGCGTCTTCGGCGTCTATCTGGTGATCATCGCCTTCGTCATGTTCCGCAACGCCATCCACATGTGACCTACCATCAGTCCGCGTCGGGATTGCGGAAGTTCAGCCGCCGGGTGACGGTATAATCCAGCACCCCGACCAGGAAGTAGCTGATCCACTGCTTTACCAGCGTCAGCAGGCCGCGCTGGGCCTTGTATCGCTCCAGCGTGATCTGCCGGCTTTCGCCGGTCCGGCGGCTGATGAACGCCCTTGCTTCGTCAGCCAAAGCCTTGTCCTCGATCCGCAGCATGATCTCCAGGTTCAGGAACAGGCTGCGCATGTCGAAATTGGCTGACCCGATGAAGACCGCGTCGTCGATGACGATCAGCTTCATGTGCAGCTTGCACTTCTGATATTCCCAAATCTCGACGCCGCGCTTCAGCAGCGGGCCGTACAGCAGCCGCGCCGCCGCCACCGTCGCGCCATTGTCGGACCGGGACGGCAGGATCAGCCGCGCGCCGTCGCGCCGTGCCGCCCGCGCGATGCGCTTCAACATGCCGCGTCCGGGTGAGAAATAGGCGGCCACCATGTCCACTCGCCGCGCCTGTTCCAGGTCATGCTTCACCACTTGCGCCCAGGGGCTCAGCCGCTGGGTCGGCCCCCCGATCAACCACCGCATCGGCTCGCCAGGTTCCTGGTGAAGCGGCGAATGCCAATGCCGCACCATCCGCCGCAATGTGCGGAAACGCTGATGCTTGGTCGACGCCCAGCGCCACAGTTGCCCATACCAGTTGGTCATCGCCTCGACCTGGGGCCCGTCGATCAGCAGGCCCAGGTCGACCCACGCATCATCTTGCGGCAGCCCGAAATAGGCGTCCTCCACGTTGAAGCCGCCAAGCAGCAGCCGCCGGTCGTCCGCGATCGTCATCTTCTGATGGTTGCGGATCAGGTAGCGGGTGGAGCGCCGCGCTCCGAATCGGCTGAACCGTCCTCCAACGCCGATCAGGGCGTCAAAAAAGGCGGTGGGCGTGCTGCCGGATCCGAATGCGTCGATCATCAGTGTCACGGCAACCCCGCGCCGTCGGGCAGCGATAAGCCGGTCAAGCACCATCCGCCCGCTCTCGTCGTCGGCGAAGATATAATAATAGAGCTTCAGGCTCTCCTGCGCGCCGTCGATCAGGGCGATCAGGGCGTCGCGCAGGGCTGGCCCATTCTCTATCACCTTCAGCCGATTACCCCGGACCGAAAGGTTGATTCCGGCCTCGCCGCTCTTTTCTGGGGGCTGCCGGTTCGTCGCCATATCGCGTTCATGCCCCCAATTGCCGTGAGGCGCCATGGATTTATGGGCTTTTCATTGACTCGCTGCCCGCCCGCTGGTAGGCGCAGACCTCACGATTTCTATCCTTTTGCCAGGAGCGCCCGTTTGGCCCGCGTTACCGTCGAAGATTGCGTCGACAAGGTTACCAACCGTTTTGACCTTGTCCTGCTTGCGGCGCAGCGCGCCCGTGAAATTTCCGGTGGCGCCGAACTGACGCTTGACCGTGACCGCGATAAAAATCCGGTCGTCGCTCTGCGCGAGATCGCGGAAGAAACCGTTTTCCCGGCGGATCTGCATGATTCGCTCGTCGGCTCACTGCAGAAGGTGCAGATCGACGATGACGACACGCCGGATGAAATCGGATCGATTGCCCAGTCGGCAGAGGCTCTGCGCCTCACCGCCGCAGCACCGCCGCGTAACCAGAATGTCGGCGGCGACTACGACGGCTGATCCGTCCATCGGTTTGGAGAGGGAATGAGGCTCGGCCTGCGCAAGCAGGACCGGGCCTCGATCCGTTTTGGGGGCCATCTGCGTCATGCCGACGGAAGCTGGCATCTCAGGCGATAGCGCGGCCCCGCCCAACGAGATCCCGGCGTTGGCCTGCGCCGCCTTTCGGGTCGCTCGGATGACGAGACTGCGAAGGTTCAGGGCAACCGGCTGTGTATTCCTTCGCTGCTTCAGCGGAAAGGGGACACGGCTCCTCAATTCCCCAAGCAAAAATCCCGCAACGCCCGCGCGTCGTGCAACGCATTATGCGGGATCTTGCTGTTCGCGGCCGCGCTGAACCCCGCCGCGTTGACCAGCTGCAATTGCAGTCCGTTCATGTCGACCATCTGCCCCGGCCCCGTCACCAGCAAAGCGCAGAAATGGGCCAGGTCCTCAGGCCAGTCGGCCACGATCACCGGATCAGGATCACCCGCCAGATAATCCGCCAGATGATGCGCCGCCTCGACACGGCTTAGCTCCATGTCGATGCCGGGCGGCACATGGCGCAGATAGGGGATGACGTTGCGCTGTACCCAGCCGTGCGGCTCTTCTTCCAAGGGCAGCGAGACGTAAAATTCATCGTCGCCAAATTCCGGCACCAGCGCGACGCTGATCAGCGTGCCTGCAAATCCATTGAATTCAGTGTCGAGGAAATAGCGCATGAACGAACTGACTGCCTGCTGGAAGAGAGGTGGGAAGGGGGGCTGCCCGCGACATAGGGGCAGGGCGTCTCTTGCGCCAGCCTTTGAAGATTTGCGTCACTGGACGCAAGCTGCCATGCGGGGCACCTGCATAAGGACCTGCCAGTGACCCCTCGTGAACTCATCGACACCGCCGCCGTCCCGGGCGGACAGGAATTGAAGCTCTTTCGCCGGGGCAGCGATCACATGATCGTGCTGGACCGCAACGAGTTGATGAGCAGCCGCATGAGCGGTTCGGAAAAGGCGCTCGCCGTCATGTCGCTTGAGCGGTTGAAGGGTCGGAAGGCGCCGCATCTCCTGATCGGCGGATACGGCATGGGGTTCACGCTGCGGGCGGCGCTGGCTGGAATGGGACAGGATGGCCGCGCCACGGTCGTGGAACTGGTGCCCAAGATCATTGCCTGGGCGCGAGCGCCGATGGCTGACCTGGCGGCGGGTTGCCTGGACGACCCGCGCGTCACCCTGATCGAAGGCGATGTCGCGGCGGAGATCGCAGCAAGCCGACAAAGCTACGACGCGATCCTCCTGGACGTCGACAACGGTCCCGACGGCCTTACCGCTCCCGCCAACG
>JAEZCS010000065.1 GCA_023433445.1 Pseudomonadota bacterium
CGCCGATTTCCACCAGGCCCTGCCTGCCTTCGATCCAGTGAATGGGGCCGGGCAGGGCGGCGGGCATGGCCCTTGGTGCTTCGAACAGGGCCGGTTCAAGCGGATTGAGGGAAAACAGATGCTGAAGGTCGGTCAGCATCAATTCCTGATGCTGCTGTTCATGGTTGAGGCCAAGCAGGGTGAGCGACTGCGCGGATGCGGGGAGCGTAGGCAAGGCAGCGAGCAACGCCTCATCGACATGAGCCCGATAGGCGAGGATCTCTTCCAGCGGTGGCCGCGTCAGCATGCCCCTGAGCGGGCGCGCCTGACGAGGGCCTTCCGCTTCATAATAGCTGTTGAACAAAAATGCGTAATTCGGGTCGAACGGACGATAGTCGGGCAAATGATCGCGCAAGACGAAGGTTTCGAAGAACCAGCTCGTATGCGCCAGATGCCACTTGGCGGGCGAAGCGTCCGGCATGGACTGAACGGTAGCGTCGGCGTCCGACAGCGGCGCGCACAGCGCTTCGCTCAATGCACGAACGTCGCGGTAGCGCTGCGTCAGTTCATGCTGACCCGGTGCCACCCGGCTCTTCGCCATGCTCGCCCCTTCCGATTGCCTGTGCTGCAGTTGCAAAACAAGCGCATGGAGGGGGCGTTAGGTTCCTTGGTGACGCTAACGTGAGGCGCCGGGTACCCACTTCACATCGGCCGCGCCGTTGCCGTTGAGGCGGCGAGCCATGACGAACAGCAGGTCCGACAGCCGATTGAGATAGGCAAGGGCGTGAGGATTGAGCGCCACTTCCGCCGCAGCTGCCGTGGCGCTGCGTTCCGCCCGGCGCGTGATGGCACGGGCAAGGTGGACGGCGCCCGCCGCCGGCGACCCACCGGGCAGGATGAAGCTGTCGAGCGGTTGCAGATCGGCGTTCATTGCGTCGATCTGGTCTTCAAGCCGTTTGACCTGGGTAGCGACGATGCGCAGCGCCCAGGGCTCGTCCTGTCCCTCCGGCACTGGTGTCGCGAAGTCCGCGCCCAGATCGAAAAGGTCATTCTGGATCGTCGTCAGCCATTCGGCTTCGGGCGCGCTGCCGATGGCCAGGATGGCGAGACCGATCGCGCTGTTCGCTTCGTCGACATCGCCAACCGCCTGCATGCGCGGCGCATGTTTGGGCAGGCGCGATCCATCCACAAGGCCGGTGGTCCCCGCATCGCCGGTGCGGGTATAGATCTTGTTCAGCTTCACCATCGGCGGATCAGCCGTTGCCCTTCATCAGCAGCAGGATCGCCACGATGATGACGGCCGCAGCCTGAAACAGGATGCGATTCATCATCGCCTTGTTCTGTTTGAGGCTGGAAGGGCTGGGCGTGCCGTCCGGTGCGTTCAGCTGCTCCTTGGTCATCCGCAGAAAGGCGATGATACCCCGGACGAGCGCAAAAAGCGTCGCTGCCATGGCAAGGAGGAGCGCGATGACGAGAATGGTGTTCATGACGCAAATCTAGGCCCTGGCCAGTGAAATGCCAACCGGAAAGCGGCCTCCGCGCAGATCGGCGGCAAGTGCCGCAGGCTTGACGCCCTGCGCGCGCAGGTCTGCAAGGGCGATCGACCCATCGCGCTTGGCCAGACGTCTGCCGTCAGCGCCGAGGAGCAGCGGATGGTGGCAGTAAACCGGCGTCGGCAGGTTGAGCAGCGCCTGAAGCAGCCGGTGGACATGCGTCGCGGCGAACAGATCCTCACCCCGCAGCACATGGCTGATGCCCATGGCCGCATCGTCCAATGTGCAGGACAGATGATAGCTTGCCGGCGCGTCCTTGCGCGCAAGCACCACGTCGCCTGCGGATTGCGGCCTTGCCTCGATCAATTGGTCGTACAGGGCCGAGGCGCGCGGCGACCCCGGTCCTGCGGGTGGATAGGCGAAGGACTTCCAATGAACTTCCCCCACAGCTGCAACGGCTTTGGCCATGTCCAATCGCCAGGCATGGGGCTCGCCCGCCGCGATCCGTCGCTCCCGCTCGGCGTGAGGCAGTCCCCGGCAGGTGCCGGGATAGACAGGCCCCTCTGGTCCGTGCGGCGCACTTGTGCTCGCGGCTATGTCGGCGCGGGTGCAAAAACAGGGATAGAGGAGGCCTCTCCAGCGCAATTTCTCCAACGCCGCCTCATAGGCATCCAGCCGTTCGGACTGGAAAACGATCTCGCCCTCCCATGTCGCCCCCAACCAGTTGAGGTCCTCCACAATGGCCGCCACATGCTCGGGGCGGCTGCGGGTGCCGTCGATGTCTTCGATCCGAAGGCGAAATAAGCCGCCATTTGCGCGGGCGAAATCCATCGCCAGCAACGCTGACCAGCCATGGCCGACATGCAGCCTGCCGGTGGGGCTCGGGGCGAAGCGCGTTACCACATGCTGTGGCGGAGAGGATTGGATCATACAGGCCCTTGACGGGTCGGGGTGGATAATGCTGTCATGTTGCCGTCACGTTCCTGATCAATCAGGATGCTGGCAATTGGGGGTTCGAGGGTTCTTATGTACCATCCCGACCTGATACGACATCCGGAAAACTGTCCGGCGCTGGTGCTGAACGCTGATTATACGCCGTTAAGCTATTATCCACTGAGCCTCTGGCCATGGCAAACCGCCATCAAGGCGGTTTTTTTGGAGCGGGTGGACATCGTCGCCAGCTATGAGCGGGAAGTGCACAGCCCCAGCTTGCAGATGAAGATCCCGTCGGTGATCGCGCTCAAGCAATATGTGAGGCCGTCCGAACATCCCGCCTTTACCCGGTTTAACCTGTTCCTGCGCGACCGCTTCGCCTGCCAATATTGCGGGTCGCCGCACGACCTGACCTTTGACCATGTCGTCCCGCGTCGGGCAGGCGGACGAACGACCTGGGAAAATGTCGCCACAGCCTGCTCCCCCTGCAATCTCAAAAAAGGGGGGCGGACGCCAAAGGAGGCCGGCATGCGGCTGCATGTGGAGCCGATCCGGCCGACCAGCTGGCAGCTACAGGAACATGGCCGGGCTTTTCCGCCCAACTATCTGCACGAAAGCTGGCACGACTGGCTGTATTGGGACGTCGAACTGCTCGCCTGATGCCCGAGCGGTCAGTCAGCTGATCCCAGGCAGCCAGTCGAGGTCCATATCCTTGTGCCGGTTGGTATAATGGCCGATATCTTCCAGTCGCTGCATGTCGAGCAGCGTGATGCGGCCATTGGAGCGGCTGATAAGGCCTTCCTGCTCCATCTGCCGCACCATGCGGTTCACATGAACCGATGTGAGGCCGATCGCGTCGCCAATCTCCTCCTGCGTCAACTTGAGGTCGAAGCTGTCGGTAACGCCGTCATCGGTGACACGCAGGCGGTCGAAAATGTCGAGCAGAAAGGCCGCGACCCGCGCTTTGGCCGAGGTTCGGCCCAAGGAAGCAAGCCTGTCCGTCAGGGCTACCCTTTCCGTGTTGGACAGCAGGAACAAGAGCGCCGCTACCCGAGGATATTCGTCGAGCAGCCGACGCAAGGCATGCTTGTCGAAAGGGCAGACGACCGCGTCTGAAATCGCCACCAGCGATTCAGGCGCCTTGCTGTAGATCGTGCTGGCCGAGCCGATGAAATCGCCGGGGAAATACACCCTCAGGATCTGGCGGCTGCCATCGGGCAGGATGACGAAGCTCATCACCCGTCCCTCACGCAGCACGAACAATTCGGTCACTGTTTCATTGACGCGCTGGATCATCGCCCCGCGCTTCACCTTGCGCGGATTTTCTTCCAGTCTGGTAAGCGCGTTCCTTTCCTCGTCGGACAAGGGCACGTGCTTTGCGAGCCTGTCCGCAAAACAACCTGTCGCCACCCAAAGCACCTTTTGTCAAATTTGTCGTTACGGTGGCAAAACGCCCCTGACGTCTTTTGGCTGCATTTTGGGACCGCGCACTAAACTCGATCAATGTCACATGCTTGAAAGCGCAATTGTTTCGTCAGTGTATCCCGGCGGTCATATGGGTTCATGGCCGGGACCATCGGTCCCGCCTTGCGCCGATCGCAATTAACGTTAAGAACCCAGCCGATGGACCGCATTCACATACGCGGCGGCAAAGTGCTGAGCGGCCGCCTTCCCATCTCTGGCGCCAAGAACGCGGCGCTGACGTTGCTACCTTGCGCGCTGTTGACAGACGAGCCGGTGACGCTGCGCAACCTGCCTCGTTTGGCGGATGTCGACAGCTTCGGCCATTTGCTGAACCAGCTTGGCGTATCGACGATGATCGAAGGCGCGCGGCCGGAGGATTTCGGGCGTGTCATGACGATGCGCGCAGGCCGGGTCACATCGACCGAGGCGCCCTATGACATCGTGCGCAAGATGCGGGCGTCCATCCTGGTGCTCGGCCCTCTGCTCGCGCGTGCAGGCGAAGCGCGGGTTTCGCTGCCCGGCGGCTGCGCGATCGGCAACCGCCCGATCGACCTTCACCTGAAAGCGCTGGAGGCTTTCGGCGCGGTGATCGAGATCAATGCGGGTTATGTGCGCGCCTCCGCCCCCGATGGCGGCCTGCCCGGCGGCATCTACACCTTCCCCGTGGTATCCGTCGGCGCAACCGAAAATGCGGTCATGGCGGCGGTGCTGGCAAAGGGGACCTGTATCCTCGAAAATGCCGCGCGCGAGCCTGAAATTGTCGATCTTTGCAAATTGCTGATCGCCATGGGCGCCGATATCGAAGGGGTTGGTACTGACAAGCTGATCATCCACGGCCGGGACCGGCTGCACGGCGCGACATACAGCGTCATGCCGGACCGGATCGAGGCAGGCAGCTACGCCTGCGCGGCGGCGATCACCGGTGGCTCGCTGGAACTGGCCGGGGCCTGTGCCGACGACATGCATGCCATTCTGGCGGCCCTGCGCGACGCGGGCGTCCAGGTTGACGAGTTGAAGAACGGTATTCGGGTCTCGGCGGACGGCAAGCTCAAGCCGCTGACATTGTCGACTGCACCCTTCCCGGCGTTCCCGACCGACATGCAGGCCCAGTTCATGGCAATGCTGACGAAGGCGGACGGCGCATCCGTCCTGACCGAGACGATCTTTGAAAACCGCTACATGCATGTGCCCGAACTCGCTCGCATGGGGGCGGACATCGGCGTGAATGGCCGAACCGCCGTGGTGCGCGGCGTCGATCGGCTGGTCGGTGCGCCAGTGATGGCGACCGATTTGCGCGCCTCCATGAGCCTCATCCTCGCGGGACTTGCGGCGGAAGGGGAAACGCAGGTCAACCGTGTCTATCATCTCGACCGCGGCTATGAACGGCTCGAGGAAAAATTGTCGGCCGTTGGAGCCGACATTGAACGCGTAAGCGATGGCTGACGGCAGGGGGCTGGAGACGGACCGGGCGGCCGTGCTGGCCCGCTACGATCTGGATGCGGGCGGCTTCCGCACGCTGGACCAGATCACCGACTTCGCCGCCGCGCTGTGCGACGCCCCGATCGCGTTGGTCAGTATCGTCGAGGAGGAGCGCCAGCGTTTCCTTGCGCGCACGGGCCTGGATGCCGAGGAGACGTCGCGCGACCTCTCATTCTGCGCCCATGCGATGCATGGCGGCGACATCTTCGTGGTGCAGGACGCCAGTGCCGATCCGCGCTTCGCGGGAAACCCGCTGGTCACAGGCTCGCCGCACATCCGTTTCTACGCCGGAGCGCCCTTGCTGAATGGGGAGGGCATGCCGCTCGGCGCTCTGTGCATCATCGATGACAAGCCACGGGAGGACCTGACGCCGCTTCAGCGCCAGGGCATGTCACTGCTGGCGCACCAGGTGATGGTCGAACTGGAAGGCAGGCGCCGCGATCAGGACATCATCGCCCGCCAGCTAAAGGACGCTGAGGCTGTCGCTGAGAGTGACCGGCTCTTCCGCACATTGGCCGACGCCATGCCGCAGATGGTCTGGTCGACGCTGCCCGACGGCTATCATGACTATTACAACGCCCGCTGGTATGAATATACCGGCGTGTCCCAGGGCGCGACGGATGGTGACGGATGGAACGGAACCTTCCACCCCGACGACCAGGAACGCGCATGGCAGCGGTGGCGGCATTCGCTGAAAACCGGTGAGCCCTATGAAATCGAATATCGCTTGCTCCATCAAAGCGGCGAATATCGGTGGACCTTGGGACGGGCGTTGCCGATCCGCGATGACGAAGGCAGGATCACGCGCTGGATCGGTACCTGCACCGAAATTCACGAACAGAAATTGATGATGGAAGAGCGCGAGATCATCGCGCACGAGCTTTCCCATCGGATCAAGAACATCTTTTCCGTGATCGCGGGCCTTATCGGCCTGTCCGCGCGGCAAAATCCCGCAATCCGCGCGGCGGCGGATGATTTGCGCGACCGGATAATGGCTCTCGGCCGGGCGCATGATTTCATCAGGCCGCAGAGCAGCGAGCCCGGCGAAGACATGCAGCAGGGACGGTTGCACGGCATATTGGAGCAGATTTTCGCGCCCTACAGCGATGCGGCGGGCAGTCGCATCATTCTGTCTGGTGAGAATCCGGCGATCGATGATCGATCCGCTACGCCGCTTGCGCTGCTGTTCCATGAGCTTGCGACCAATGCGGCCAAATATGGCGCCCTGTCCGTATCGCACGGCCGAGTGCGGATCGACGTCCAGCGGGACAGCGCGGATATCTGCATCGAATGGCGTGAAGAGGGCGGTCCGCCAGTGAGCCAGTCCAGCCGCGAGGGCTTTGGCAGCCGCCTCATGCAATTGAGCGCCGAACGTCAGTTGGGCGGCCGCATGGAACGGGACTGGCGGCCCGAGGGGCTGCGTATCAGCCTGCGGATTCCATTCCGCTCCATGAGCCGCGCGACGGCGGAAAGGGCGTAAAGCCGAAAATCTCGGTGGTTTTGGCATTTCTGTGTTCCGACGCCGCGAAACGCAATGTCTCGGCTATGCTATGCGCGCGAAACGGCTTGGTGATGACACCAAGGGCGGCTTCCGCAGCGACGCCGATCTGAGCGGGATTGGCAGTCACATAGATGACTTGGACGCCATATTGAGCGGCAAGTTCCAGCCCGATGGCAGGTCCTGTGGGCCCATCGCGCAGGTTAAGATCGACCAGCGCGATATCGCAATCGTTAGCAGCGATGAGGGCGCTTTCGCGATCAGCCGCAATGGCGCTGACCGCAAAACCTGCGTCTTCAACGATCTGCTCTATCTCGAGAGCGACGAAAATCTCGTCTTCGACGATTAAGACCTTTTTACTCATGCCTCAGCCCGCGGAACTGGAGCAGATAAATGTCCAAACCGCCTTCTGGTTCCCAAAATCCAATTTTCTCAGGCTGTCTCGGTTGGTTGATTGGTCCAGAGGGTCTCGAACTTGGTCCCCTGCATCAGCAGCACGCTGGCGGGATATCCGCCGTCTCCGGCCTTCCGCGCGGTATCGGTCGCATTGTCGACCGCGGCTTCGCGTGTCGCGAACGGGCCATAATAGCGATTGTCCAGATTGATTTTCCAGACACCTTCATGTTCCAGGACGATGTAGCGGGCATGGGGCAGGGACATAAGCTTAGAGAACCTCCGTATTATAATGGTGCCAGGCCATGATCGCGGCGGCGCCCCGGTGGGGCCGCCATGCTTCGGCAAGGGCGCGGGTCTGTCGTTCGCTCGGCCGTTCGGGCAGGCCGAGAATGCGGCCCACCTCGATCTGCACGGCAAGATCGCCTGCCGGCCAGACATCGGGCCGTCCTTCCGCGAACAGCAGGTATATTTCGGCTGACCAGCGGCCAATGCCCTTGATTTGCGTCAGCAGCGCGATCGCCTCTTCATCATCCTGCGGCAGGGCATGCAGGTCGATCTCGCCGCTTGTGACCAGTTCAGCCAGGCTTCGGGCATAGCCCTGCTTCTGGCGCGAGAGGCCGCAGGCGCGCAATGCGTCGAAGTCGCGGGACAGCAGCTGGTCCGGCGCGCACCCCTCGCCCAGTTCCGCCTCCAGCTTGCGCCAGACAGCCGCAGCGGCCGCGACGCTCACTTGCTGGCCCACGATGGTACGCAGCAGCGTCTCATAGCCAGGCTCCCGCACGCGGGGCAAGGGATAGCCCACGCGCGACAAAGCAGCGGCAAAGCCGGGCTCGAGTACGGCGATCGCGTCCAGGCTGTCGCGCAGCTGTTCCGGGGTGGTGACCATGCTCTGCTTGTTTCCGGCACTTGATTTATCGGCTCCCCCGCCTATGAGCGGCGGAGGAAATCTGGGGATCGAGGTACATGCCTAAACTGATAGTGGTCAACCGTGCGGGTGAAGAGCAGGCTGTCGAGGGCGGCAGCGGCCTGTCCGTGATGGAAGTCATCCGCGACAATGGCTTTGACGAGCTGCTGGCGCTGTGCGGCGGTTGCTGCTCCTGCGCGACCTGCCATGTCTATGTCGATCCCGCCTTCGCCGAGAAACTGCCTGCGGTCAGCGAAGACGAAAACGACCTGCTCGACAGTTCCGATCATCGTAACGAAACCAGCCGCCTGTCGTGCCAGCTGGTGATGAACGACGATCTGGACGGTCTGCGCGTCACCATCGCACCGGAAGACTGATCTTCCTCATCGGGGCGCCCGTTACCGGCTGACGCGCAGCGTCGCCATGGGCGCCTCGCTGGTGAGCGGCGTGATCCGCCAGACGATCCGCTTGCCCCCCGGTACGCTTTGTGCGCCGTCTTCCTGATTCTGGCTGACGATTTCGGCGTCGGTGGTCAGCGTGAAGTGGCCATCGAGCGCTTTTGACGCGTCCGCTCCGGGCCCGCTTTGCCCCATCGGCTCGCGGCTCTTGTCGAAACCGTTGGAATAGCCCGGCGCTTTCACTCGGACCCGATCGTCGCCGCGCAGCTCGATCGCCACGAACGGCAGCACGATTTCCGCGTCGCTGTTAAACGGGAAGAGGAAGCTGTGGGTCAGCCGCCCGCTGATCGCATAGTCGATCTCAAAGCGATGATTGCCCATATAGCGGGCCGACCGGAATCCCTTCTCCTTGGACAGGGCGGCGGCGATCGCCTGCATCTGCGCCTCGTCGCCCGAACCGCGTCCTCCGCCAAAGCCTTCTTCCTGGCCCTTCTGCATCGCTATCTTATGAAGGGCGCTGTCCTTCTTTTCCGGTGAGTCTTCGCCAAGAGGATCATCGCCCGGAAAGTCAGAGGATGAGCCGAACCCCTTCATGTCGGACGAGATTATCTCGCCCTTGTAGGTGAAGCTGAACTGCCGGTCCGCGCGGATGTCGAGGGCGGATTCGAACTTGCCCGGTGTCACCAGGCAAGCGCCCAGCATCAGGCAGGAAGCCAATGCGCTGGCGGCGCGAAGAAAAACGGCCATGTCATCCCCTGTCCCATGGGCTGCATCATGAACGCAGCCTTGCCCTGCTACCGGCTTGCGGCGGCGTACAGGGCGATCGCAGCCGCGTTGGAGACATTGAGGCTCTCCATGCGCGGGCTGATCGGCAGTTTAGCCAAAATATCGCAATGGGCCATGCTGTTGTGGCGCAGCCCTTCGCCTTCCGCGCCAAGCACCAGCGCGACGCGCGATTCGCCGATTGCCTCGCCTAATGTGGTATTCGCCCCGCCATCGAGGCCGATGCGCCAATATCCCGCCTCGGCGATCTCATCCAGCGCGCGGGCGAGGTTCACCACGCGCACCCACGGCACGATTTCCAGCGCGCCGGACGCTGACCGGGCCAGCACCCCGGATTCAGGCGGCGCGTGCCTGTCCTGCGTCACGATGCAGAGCGCATCGAACGCCGCTGCGGACCGCAGGATCGCGCCGACATTATGCGGGTCGGTGACTTGATCGAGAACCAGCACGGGCCGCTTGTCGTCCGCGCCCGCTTCCAATGCATCGCCCAGCCACACATCGTCCAGCGGCTCGACCTCCGCGACGATGCCCTGGTGGGGCGCGTCGGAAGGCACCATGCGGCCCAGGTCCGCCACATCGGCGTAGACGATGGGCAGCACTGGCGGCAGGTCGAGCGCATTCAGCGCATCGCGCGTGCCCCAGATTTTCCGAACCACCCGGTTGGGATTGGCCAGGGCGGCGATGACGGCGTGCCGTCCATAGAAGCGGGGGAAGTTGCCTTTGGGCTTAGCGCCGCGATGTCCTTTTTTCATGGAAGTGCTCTTTTCACATCCGGCCATTGACAGGCAAGCCTCCATTCGCCATTGAGCGCGCCTCCAGCGCGGTAAAAGGCAGTTTTGCCCCCCGCGTCAGGGCACTGGACAGGTGGCCGAGTGGTTAAAGGCAGCAGACTGTAAATCTGCCCGGGTTTCCCGTACGCTGGTTCGAATCCAGCCCTGTCCACCATCCTTTGGCGGTTTCGCTGCGGGATGCTTGCCCCCCTCCGGCGCGCCGCCTCTTTCGGGTTTCCGGCCTGCGCGCTTCCCCTTCGAGCCCGTCTGAAAAGAAGGACTGCTCGTCATGGCGTGGCTTGTGCTTGGCATTGCCGTATTCACCGAAATCTGTTGGGCGCTCAGCCTCAAATGGGCGGCAACCGTCGGCACTTGGCAGGCCTCGTCCGTCCCGATTGCCCTGAGCTTCCTGAACATGGGCCTGCTTGCCCTCGCCATGAAGGGCATCCCCGCCGGGACCGCCTA
>JAEZCS010000066.1 GCA_023433445.1 Pseudomonadota bacterium
CGACTATACGCCGGGCATGTCGGGGCTCGATCGCTTCGTCGATTTCGGTAAGGACTTTATCGGAAAGGCCGCCGCGTTCGAGGAGAAGAACGCACCCAGGGGGCGGGTTCTGGTCACCTTCGCTGTCGATGCGGATGATGCCGACGCGACCGGCTATGAACCGGTTTGGCATGACGGCGATTATGTCGGCTTCGTCACTTCGGGCGGTTACGGGCACCGCGTCGACACCAGCATCGCCATGGCATATGTCGATCGAGCCGTCGCCGACAAGGACGAGGGTTTCGAAGTCTCCATTCTGGGTCAGAAGCGGGCCGCGCGATTGGCCCGTGAACCGCTCTACGACCCAAGCGGGTCACGCGCGCGCGCCTGAACTGGCGACCCGCCGGGAAGACCCTTCGGCCGGTCGACGAACACCGATCCCCGCTGCCAAGCCCTCCCCAATGGGACGAGGCTCAGACATAATAGTGCAAGCAGGCCTTCCGCCGCTGATCAAACGATGTCACGGGTGAGGCGGGAGGCCGGTAGCAAATCCATGCCACGTGAGATGCAGACAGACCTCGCGTCAGCCGCCGATATCCGAGAATCCGGTCAATATCCTGTAATATATGGGGCTGAGCTGACGCCGTCGTTCTGCGCTCTGCTTGATGCCGAGCGCATAATAGCCGACCTGATGGTAATAGGTGATGCGTGATCGCACGAGTGCTTCATCGCCGTCATAGCCAGCCTCGACGAAAAGGCGGCGCAGGGCGTCGATCCTGACCGAATCCACCGTGTGGACGACATCGGCAACCTTGGTGGAAGACGCCGCCCAATTGCGCACGGCAGTATCATAGTCCGGCCGGAACTCGCGCTCCTCGATCCATAGCCGCATCAGCGCCTGATAGCGCTCGCCCGGCGTTCCAGGGCCACTCAGCACCGATACGAAAGGCACGGTGTTGCATGACCGCCAATCGTCCAGAAGCTGGTCCAGCAAATCCTCCCGGCTCTTGAACCGCCAGCAGAACCCCCCTCTGGTCACGCCGCTCGCTTTGGCCAGACGGTCCACCTTCACCGCCTCGATCCCTTCCCGGATCAGCGTTTCCCGAGCCAGATCAAGCCAATCCTGAGTCGACAGATTGCCGCCCTCATCCGCCGCACTTCTCCTGTCGCTCACATGACCTCCTCGCACATTCCACCTGATGCATGCTGGCTACAATGATCACGGAATTCCGCCAAGCCACACAAGATCGTTGCACTTTGATCTTGACAATACACAAATGTATGCTGTGATGTCGCATCACTGACATTCTGGGTGAAAAAGGGGCGGTAAAATGAAAAAGGGAATACTGCTTGGAGGCTGCGGGCTTCTGACATTCATGATCGCGATGCCGGTTGCAAATGCCCAATCGGCGGGGATATCCGAAGACTCAGATGCGATCATTGTGACCGCGCAGAAGCGTGACGAACGGCTGCTGGATGTTCCGGTCGCGATCAGCGCCGTGAGTGCCGACACTCTTGTATCGCAGAACCTCACATCGCTGAGCGGATTCTATAATCGCGTCCCTGGCCTGCAATATGCCGGCGAACGGACAAGCCAGATTTCGATCCGTGGCGTGACGTCCGGCGGGCAGGCCAATCCAACCGTCGCTCTGCTGGTTGATGATATTCCGTTCGGCTCGTCGACTTACCTCGGCAATGCGACCGTACCGAATTTCGACCCGGCTGTGCTGCAGCGGATCGAGGTTCTACGCGGTCCGCAGGGCACGCTCTATGGCGCGGCCAGCTTGGGCGGCCTGCTCAAATATGTGACGAAGACTCCCGACACGAAGACATTTTCGGGTCGCGTGGAAGTCGGCGCGAGCAAGGTTGAGGATGGCGGCTACGGCCATTCCATCCGCGGCGCGGTCAATGTGCCGATCCTGGCCGACCATGTCGCCTTAAGTGTCAGCGGCTTCCTGAACGAAACGCCTGCCTGGGTCGACAATATCTCGACTGGCAGTTTGCGTCGTGACACCAACACAAGCAAGAATTGGGGTGGGCGTGCGGCGCTTCTGGTGAAGCCATTCGACGCGCTGACGCTGAACTTCTCAGCTATGAAGCAGCGCACCGACACAATTGGCGATGCCCGATATAATGCGCGTTCGGCCACCGATCTCACGCCGGTCAACACCAATGATGCCGCTGGCCCCCTCGGTTCGGCGCTGCCCTACCGCACGACTGAGACGAATCTGGCCGAGGGCCGACGCAATCATGAACTGTACAGCGTTCGCGGCGATTGGGATCTCGGCTTCGCGACACTGACGTCGGTGAGCGGCTGGAGCCGCAGCGACGTTTCGGACTTTTCCGACGTGACGCCGGTTTTCGGCTTCTTCCTGCTGCCAGCTTACGCTGATAGCCAGACGATCGCCATCGACAACGCCTCTTCCCTGCGCAAGTTCTCCCAGGAAGTCCGATTGAGCGGTTCCGGCCCGATGTTCGACTGGCTGGTCGGCGGTTTCTATACCAAGGAGCACGCCGACGCGCCGCAGGACATCTTCGTTCTCGGCAACGGCGGCGCGTCGATCGCAACGGCCTATGCTAGTGCTAATCCGTCCAGCTATCGCGAAATTGCGGGCTTTGCCGACCTGACATGGCACGCCACCGACAAGCTGGATATCCAGGTGGGCGGACGTTATGCCGACAACAAGCAGACCTACGCTTCGGTGGCGACGGTGGACAGCGCGGTCGCGCCCATCTTCGGCCCCTCAACGATCGATGTGACCGGATCAAAGGATCATGCCTTTACCTGGCTCTTCACGCCGAGCTACAAAATTGCGCAAAATCTGATGGTCTTCGCCCGGGTCGCGACCGGTTATCGCCCCGGGGGCCCCAATCCGGTGGTTATGAACGTTCCCCGTTCCTTCGGGTCGGATCGTGTCACCAGCTATGAACTCGGCCTGAAAGGTCAGACCGCCAACCGTTTGCTGAGCTACGATGTCGCCCTATTTCAGGTCGACTGGAAGGACATCCAGTTGCAGAGCACGGACAGGAATACGCAGTTCGTCTTCTTCGCCAATGGGTCTAAGGCGCGCAGCAGGGGCGCCGAAGTTCAACTGGGACTGAAGCCATTCGTCGGCCTGTCGATCGATGCCAACGCGACCTATACGGATGCGGCGCTGCGGGACGACCTTGTGCCCTCGACTGCAACAACCTCCAACCTGATCGGGTCGAAGGGCGATCGCCTGCCCTCCACGGCCAAATTCGCAGGCAGCCTGTCAGCGCAATATGATTTCGCAGTCAGCGACAATCTGGACGCCTTCGTCGGCGGTACGCTGGTCTATCTCGGCGATCGTCCGGGCGGTTTCGTCAACGTCCCCGGTGCCGTCCGGACCGAAGCGCCGGATTACACAATGGTTGACCTGCGAGCGGGATTCAGCATCGACAAAAGCTGGCAGTTCTCGCTCTTTGCGCGCAACCTGTTCGACAAGGATGGCGTCCTGATCCTCGACAACCGCAACGGTTCGCTTGCGCGGCCGCAGGTGACCTTCACCCAGCCGCGTACCGTCGGTTTCAACATTGCGGGATCATTCTGACGATCGGGGCGAATACTTCGACACTACGGGGGAAGGGGACGATGGCAATCATCGTCCCCTTTTTTGTGACGGTTTGATCTTGCCTTGCTGTCGTTTCCGTTACCCGCACCGGACCAACCATCGGCTGTCGCCAGCAGACCATGTGTTGAGCAAGCGCCATAGAATACAGTAGTGTGTTGACTTTCCACGCCCGGAAATGGAAGCTGCCGTCCTGCATATTTCAAGGAGCGATCACGGCATGATGCAGCACGCGACAGGAAAATGGCTGACCGCGATAGCCCTGACATTTTCCACCGTCCTGATCGGACCATATGTCGCGGCCCAGCCTGCCGCAATAGCCGCCCAGCCGTCGAAGTCCACCTGGCCAACCCTGACGCTGTCGGCCGAAGCGGGCCCGCGGCGGTTCATCGCCCATCAGCAAGGCACGTTCAACGGCCGGAAACTGCGCTATCGCGCCACGCTGGAAGAAACGATCCTGAAGGATCGTGACGGAAAGCCGGCCTCCAGCATCTTCACCACCTCCTTCGTGGCGGTCGATGGCGCGACCGTTACACCGCGTCCGGTGATGTTCATCTTCAACGGCGGACCCGGTGGCGCATCGAACATGCTGATGTTCGGCGCGTTTGGCCCCAAGCGGCTAAAGCGTTTCGATTCCGCGGCGCAGGCAGATCCGGCGATCTCGACGCAAGACAATCCCTTCGCGCCTTTGGATTCCGCCGATCTGGTTTTCATCGACCCGCCCGAAACCGGCTTCGGCCGTCCTCTTCCAGGGGCCGATCCCAAAACATTCCGCTCCAACGACGGGGACAGCTTCGCCGTCGGCCAGTTCATTCTGCACTGGCTGCATGTGAACAAGCGGCTTCAATCGCCGATCTATATTGCCGGCGAAAGCTATGGTGCGTCGCGCGCCGTCATGCTCGCCCGCGATCTGCTGGCCGCGACTCCTTCAGTGAGGCTCGATGGCCTGATCCTGATTTCGCAGGCCCTCACCTATAATGGCCCGACCACCTTCGGCGTGAGGCGTCTGCCAGACCCGATGCGCGCCATCACCCGGCTGCACGACGTGACCGCCCTCGCCTGGCACCATGGCCTGATCGACAACAAATCGCAGACGCTCGAGCAGGCGATCGCCGCAGCCAGGGCCTTCGAACAGGGCGATTACGCCACCGCTCTCATACGCGGCAATCGCATGAGCGACGATGAACGCAAAGCCATCGCGCAGCAGTTACAGCGGCATAGCGGCCTGCCCGCCAGCTATTTCCTGGCCAATAATCTGCGCGTGCAGAATGTGCGGCGCGACCTGCTGGCGTCGAAGGGGCTGGCGCTGGGCCAGTTCGACGGGCGCGAGACGGAGAGCGCCGGGGCCGTCGTTCCTGACGAAAATCGCGATTGGACGAAGGCTGTTCTGGGCCTCACCACCGCGATGCAGCGCTACGCCGATGACGTTATCAAGGTGAAGGGCCTGCCTCCCTATCTCACCCTTGTTCCCGACCCCTATAGGTTCGAGGAGACCTGGGGCTATATCGCGCCGCCCGGCCCGGCGCTGGACGTGGTGCTGGAGGAGCAGATGCGCGCCAATCCGAAGTTGCGCGTGATGATCCCACAGGGTGTGTTCGACACGACCAGTTCGATGGGCAGCACCGAAGCGCTCTTCGCACAGATGAACATTCCTCGAGAGCGGTTTGCCATCAGCTATTATCCCGGCGGCCACATGCTCTATTCAGATGTAGATGGGATGAAGGCGTTCAACGCCGACGTCCGCGCCTTCATCGGCGGGGCCGATCTCAACGATCGCCCCTTCCCGGCCGCTGAGCCGGCCAGCCGACCTTGAGATCTACGCCGTCGGCCTTGACGAGCACCATGACCGAGGCACGCAGGGCATGAAACGGTTGACTTAGGGCTCCGTTACCAGGGACCCGGCTTTCGCCAAGCCCTGCCGCAGGGCCTTTGCGGCTGCCCAATAATGCCAGGCTGCCCAGAAACCGGTGAGCGACGTTCCCACAAGCACCCAGCGCAATGACTCGCGCGGATCGGCAAGATGGGGCGATAAGAGATCGGACACCGCCCCGATCAGCAAAGGCGCCACGGCGAGATTGGCAATATTTGCGCTGAACAGGATGAACGCGCAAATCTGCGATCGCATTCCGGCCGGCACCAAGTTCTGCGCGAGCGCGAGCGTCGGCCCGATGTAGAGATAGATCATTGGCACGAACAGCCAAGAGGCGGTCAGGGCAACGCCATCCGACCTGGCCAAAAAGGCCAGGATCGAGGGAAACGTCCCCAAAAGCGTGGCAAGGGACACAAACCAAGCTTGATAGCGCGGATCACGATGCGAAAGCAGCTGCATCGCCCAGGCGGTGGCCAGCGTGACGATCGTGCCGCCGATCGCATGCATCAGGCCCAGATGGGCACCACTTACGGCCAGAGTCATCCCATGCGAGCGGCTAAGGAAGGCCGGCATCCACCACAGCAGTCCCCACCCCCAGAATGTCACCACCGTCGCCCCAGCCAGAACATGCAGCAGGGCAGGCTGTCCACCCACGAAGCGAAGCGCTTCGCTCACCCTGACCGGATTATCGGGGGCGGCTACACTATCCATTTGCCCGCGCCTTGGCTCCTTGACCGTAAGCGCGACAATGGCAGCGAGCGGCAGCCCCATGCATCCAAATACGATCAGCACGATACGCCAGCCATATTGATCGTTGATCCACCCTCCGAGCGATGCACCCAGGGCCGCGCCAGCGGCCGCGCCGAGGGCAAAGAGGGACATGGCCAGCCCGCGACGATTGGGCGGGAATTTATCGCTGAGCAGCGATTGCGAGGGCGGCGTTCCACCGGCTTCCCCGATGCCGACGAAGACGCGCGCGAAGAGCAACTGCCAAAAACTTTTTGTAAGCCCGCAGATAGCGGTCAACGCAGACCAGGCGGTCAGCGACAGCACGATCATGCGCTTTCGGCTGGTGCGATCCGCAAGCGCTCCCAAGGGAATACCGGCCGAGACATAGAAGATCGCCATCGCCGCACCGGTCAACAGGCCGACCTCCCCGTCGGACAAGCCGAATTCCGCCTTGATCGGTTCAATCAGCGTCGAAACGACGAAACGGTCCGCAATGTTGAGAGTATAGACCAAGGTCATCATTATCAGGACGTACCAGCGATCTGCTGGTGCCATACGCTCAACCATATTATCCTCTTGGTCTGGCGGCGGATGATGTGCCGGCTTGAAATGCTCCGGTTTCCATGAATTAAGTGATCAATTGATCTACACTATCGGATGGCCGACGGCCTCCAACTCGGTAAAATCAGATATTCTCTCCGGGCCAGGAAGGAAGCCGGTCAGTATCCTGTAATATATGGGGCTGAGCTGACGCCGTCGTTCTGCGCTCTGTTTGACGCCGAGCGCATAGTAGCCGACCTGATGATAATAGGTGATGCGTGATCGTACGAGCGCTTCATCGCCATCATAGCCAGCCTCGACGAACAGGCGGCGCAGGGCATCGATCCTGACCGAATCCACCGTGTGGACGACATCGGCAACCTTGGTGGAGGACGCCGCCCAATTGCGCACGGCCGTATCATAGTCCGGCCGGAACTCGCGCTCCTCGATCCACAGCCGCATCAGCGCCTGATAGCGCTCGCCCGGCGTTCCCGGACCACTCAGCACCGATACGAAAGGCACGGTGTTGCATGACCGCCA
>JAEZCS010000237.1 GCA_023433445.1 Pseudomonadota bacterium
CCCGGCCTGACATCGCGCTGTCGGGCGACTTCATCGTCGGCTTCCCCGGCGAGACGGATGCGGAGTTCGAGGATACGCTGAAGATCGTCGAGCAAGTGCGCTATGCGCAATGCTATTCGTTCAAATACAGCCGTCGCCCCGGCACGCCCGCCGCTGACATGGACGGCCAGATCCCGGCGGCGGTGATGGACGAGCGGCTGGCGCGGCTGCAGGCGCTGATCAACCGGCATCAGGTTGAATTCAACGCGGCGACGGTCGGGCGGCAGACCCAGATCCTGCTGGAGCGCAAGGGGCGTCATCCCGGCCAGCTGATCGGCAAAACGCCATGGCTGCAGTCGGTTCATGTGACTGCGCCGGAACTTTCTATCGGCGACATGGTCGAAGTGGATATCATCAGTGCCGGCCCGAACAGTCTGGCCGGCGAACTCAGCAGGAGGAAAGCCGCTTGAACCCAATCCAAGTCGTTCCCGGTGCTACGGGAGCTCATCTCCGGACCTGGCTGGCAGGATCAAGGCCCGAGAGATGGATATCCGCCCGCGCGGATAGGACTTGCGGAAAGGGAGGCTGCTGAATGTCGAAGAAACCGAACAATAACCAGCGCAGCGACACAGTGGAACGTGCACGGTTGGAGGTGACTTTCGAAAAGCCGCATCTGTTGGGCGCGCTGTTCGGGCAGTATGACCAGAACCTCGTGGCGATCGAGAACCGGCTGGGCGTCTATATCGCCGCGCGGGGCAACAAGCTGCAGATCGAGGGCGAAGCGGAAGCGGCTGCGCGGGCGCGGGACGTGATGACGGGCCTCTACAACCGCATTGCGGCGGGGCAGGAAATCGACAGCGGCGCGGTGGAGGCGGTGATCGCCATGTCCGCCGAGCCGACGCTGGACGGCATCATCCGCCATGACGTCGCCGAACCGCCCAAGGTGATGATCCGCACGCGCAAGAAGACGATCGTCCCGCGATCCGCAACGCAGGTCACCTATATGGAGGCGCTGACGCGCAACGACATCATCTTCGCGCTGGGTCCGGCAGGCACGGGCAAGACGTACCTCGCCGTCGCGCAGGCGGTGAGCCAGCTGATCACGGGCAGCGTCGACCGGCTGATCCTGTCCCGCCCGGCGGTCGAAGCGGGCGAGCGGCTGGGCTTCCTGCCCGGCGACATGAAGGAGAAGGTCGACCCCTATCTGCGGCCTATCTACGACGCGCTGTACGACACGCTGCCCGCCGAGCAGGTGGAACGGCGGATCGCGAGCGGGGAGATCGAGATCGCGCCGATCGCCTTCATGCGCGGGCGGACGCTGTCCAACGCCTTCATCGTGCTGGACGAGGCGCAGAACACGACGATCGCGCAGATGAAGATGTTCCTCACCCGCTTTGGCGAAGGGAGCCGGATGGTGATCTGTGGCGACCCGAGGCAGGTCGATTTGCCGCAGCCGGGCATTTCCGGTCTGGCCGACGCGGTGGCGCGGCTTGAGGGCGTGGAGGGCATATCCGTCGTGCCGTTCGGGATCGGCGATGTCGTGCGTCACCCGGTCGTGGGGCGGATCGTGCAGGCCTATGAGGGCCCGGATGCGTGAACGCCGGCCCTGTCTCTCGACTTCGCCCGAACCCAACGGAGCTTAAGTGAATGATTGAAGTTGCGGTCCTTCAGGAAGAAGGCTGGCCTGAGGAAGATTGGGAACTGCTGGCGCAGCGGGCGATCGTGGCGGCCATCACCCATAGCCCCTACGCCGCCTTCGCCACGGACGAGGCGTTGTATGAGGTCGCGGTCAAGCTGACCAGCGACGAGGAAGTGCATGAGCTGAATCGGGCCTATCGCGACAAGGACAAGCCAACCAACGTCCTGTCATTCCCGATGGTGCAGCATGACCTGCTGGAGGCGACCGGCAACACCGATGATGGCGAGGTGCTGCTGGGCGATATCGTGCTGGCCAAAGGCGTGTGCGCGCAGGAAGCGGCGGAAAAAGGCATCTCCATCGCCGACCACGCCACCCACCTCATCATTCATGGTACTTTCCATTTACTGGGATATGATCATATGGAGGACGCCGAGGCGGAAGCGATGGAAGCGTTGGAGACGCAGTCGCTGCTGAGCCTTGGCATTTCCGATCCCTATGGGGATCGCCTGACAGGATAATAGGAAGAACGATGGCTGAAGGCAGTCCGAAGGACGGCAACGGTTCAAAGGAACCGGACAGTAGTAGTCAAGAAGGCGGTTTATGGAGCGGCCTGAAGTCGCTGCTGTTCGGCGAGGAAGAGAGCCCCAGCCTGCGGCGCGAGCTGGAAGAGGCGCTCGACGAATATGATGAGGATGAGCAGGAGGAAGGCGCCCCTGCTGCCACCAAGGGGGACTTGTCCGCCATCGAGCGGCAGATGGTCCGCAATCTCCTGCATTTTTCCGAGCATACGGTCGATGACGTGGCGGTGCCACGCGCCGACATCATCGCGATCGAGGAGCGGGCCAGCTTTGCAGAACTGGCCGCGCTGTTCGCAGAAGCGGGGCATAGCCGCATCCCGGTGTATCGCGAGACGCTGGATACGATCGTGGGCATGGTCCACATTCGCGACGCCTTCGCCATCCTTGCGGGAAAATCCCCCGTTCCCGACAGCCTGGAGCCGCTAATCCGCCAGCCGCTCTATGTGCCCGAAAGCATGGGCGCGCTGGACCTGTTGGCGGAGATGCGGGCCAAGCGGACCCATCTGGCGATCGTGCTGGACGAATATTCCGGCACCGAAGGGCTGCTGACGTTCGAGGATCTGGTCGAGGAAATCGTCGGCGAGGTCGAGGATGAGCATGACGATGCGCCCGAAGCATTGATGGTGCCATTGGAAGGCGGCCTCTGGGAAGCCGACGCGCGCGCCGAGCTGGAAGATGTCGCCAAGGAAATCGACCAGCGGCTGGCCGATGTTGAGGAAGATGTCGACACATTGGGCGGCCTTGCCTTCGTCATCGCAGGCCGAGTGCCGCATGCGGGCGAAATACTCGAACATGAGGAAAGCGGCTGGAAGCTGGAAATTATCGACAGCGACGGACGGCGCGTGACGCGATTGCGCCTGCATCCGCCGGCTGGAAAAGAAGAACAGGAAGTCGAATAGAAGCTGACGATCGCGCAACGATCGTGACGTACCGGCAATGCTGAAGAAATATTAAGAGCTGACCATTAGGGTTCCGCCTAACGGGTTGCTTCCGGTTGGAAGCAATCCGGTGGGGGCGCGAGTCTTTCCGGTGGTGCGCTCCCCCTCACCCTGCCCTCTCCCAGAGAGGAGAGGGTTTTATAGGGTGGAGCGGCGAATTGCGGCACGAACGATTATCGATTTCCCCGCAGGGCGCTGTGCTGTCGCCTATTGCCGTGCCGGTAACGGGATTGGAACGCTGGCTGTTGGCGCTGGTGTGCGTCGCCACATTGGTGTTCGCGATCATCACGCCGCCATTTCAAGCGCCTGACGAAAATCAGCATTATATGAAGTCCCTGCTGCTGGCGGACGGCCGCATCATGACGGAGCAGCGGGGCCCAGAAATCGGTGCGGAGTTGCCGCGGTCTGCGCTGGACCTGCACGGGATCGACTTTCCCACTGATATCACAGGCCAAGCGCGGCGCTTTGACCGGACGATGGTGGAACGCGCTTGGGACGCGGATGCGGGACGGCCCGGCACTGCCTTTGCCGACTTTCCCAATGTCGCCAATTATGCGCCGACGCTCTATGCGCCTGCTGCTGCTGGATTGATGATCGGTGACGCATTGGGCCTGCCACGCATCGGAAGCTTTTATGCGGGGCGATTGGTCAATGCTGCGAGTGGGTTGATATTGCTGGCGATGGCGTTCGGCCTGATGCCCTTCGGGCGCGCGGCCTTGATGGCAACCGCATTGCTGCCGACATTCTGCTCTCAGACGGGTTCGCTTTCACCTGACGCGGTCATCAACGGCATGGCTTTTGTCGGCCTTGCGCTGTCGTTGCGGCTTGCTGCGATGGGGAGCAACCCGGCGCGAGGTGCGGGACTGATAGTTACCGCGCCACTGCTGGCATTGGCCAAGGGGGTTTACCTGCCCCTGATGGCGGCGGGACTGCAGTGGCCGCAGCATCGGCGGGACGCACGGCCATGGCTGCTGATAGGCGCGATGGCCGTTGGAGCGGCAGCGTTCATTCTGTGGATGAAGATGTCCGGCGGCAGCCAGGCGCTGTATCATATCGTGTCGCGCAAGACTGGCGAGGATGTGATGACCGCGCCGCTTGCCGCGCAGCTTGGGGTGATCCTTGGCGATCCGGTCGGCTATGTCCGTGCGCTGGGGTCGAGCATCGCCGAGCGTTCGCCGGTTTACCTGTTGCAGATCGTCGGGCGCTTCGGGTGGAACGCGATCCTGCTGCCGCTGCTCGCCTATGTGCTGGCGGCCGTGATGCTGGCGGCGGCGGTGGCGAGCGGATCAGGTGTGCGGGTGAGCGTGGGCCAAAGGCTTTGGTGGCTGGTGGTGGCCATCGGCACCGGCATGCTGATCGAAACGGCGATGTATCTGACGGGAACGCCGCTGGGGGCGGACTATGTGCAGGGAACGCAGGGACGTTATTTCCTGCCGTTACTGCCTTTGGCATTGTTGGCCCTGATGCCGCAGACAGGGATGCGCGGGGCTTGCAGCATCTTTGCGGGATCGGCGCTGCTGTTGCTGATGATCGCCCTCGCCAGCACCCTTGACAGCTTCTGGATGCATGGCTTCGTGACGGACGATGGGATGCCGCCGCATGAACGGCTAAGCAGCGCCCTGCTGCTCCCCTCGCCCCGCTGGTAGCCAGTAGCGCCAGAGACATAGCCAACCCAGGCCCTCTACCCAACCGGCGAGGACGTCGCTCGGCCAGTGCACGCCGAGCCAGACGCGGCTGGTGCCGATAAGCGCGATGATGAACGCAGCGGCGAGATAGGCGGGGCGTAGGCGCATCAGCATGGCGAGTGCGCCGAACAGGATCATGGTCCCGGCGGAATGGCCGCTGGGAAAGCTGTAGCTGTGCACGATGTCGAGATGCGGCAGGAGATCGGGACGGGGCGCGGAAAAAATCTGCTTGAGGGCCGTGTTGAGCAAGGTGCCGCCGACCGTGACGAGCGCGAGCCATTGGGCGGCGTGACGCTGCCGCCGGTAGAGGAGAACGAGCGCGACTGCGGCCATGATGAGAAAGCGCCCGATCGTGTCCCCGATCATTGACGCTGCGACCATGACCGGCGTGATCCAGGGGGCAGCCGCCCTGCCCTCTCCAGCTGCTCTCATCGACGCGAGGTTGAGCGGATCGAACCAGCCGTACCGCTGGAGCAGCGCGACGGCCAGGACGCCGAGGAGCGCGAGGAGGAATATCCCCGCGCCCCATTGCCATGGGCGTCGATCAGATATGGAGCGCGCGCCCATAAGCGGCGAGCACGCTTTCGTGCATCGATTCCGAAATGGTCGGATGCGGGAAGACGGTGTGCATCAGTTCCGCTTCGGTCGTTTCCATCGTCTTGCCGATGGTGAAGCCCTGGATCATCTCCGTCACTTCCGCGCCGACCATGTGCGCGCCGAGTAGTTCACCGGTTTTGGCGTCGAACACGGTCTTGGTGAAGCCTTCTGCTTCGCCGAGCGCGATTGCCTTGCCATTGCCGATGAAGGGGAACATGCCGACCTTTACCTCATAGCCTGCTTCCTTCGCCTTGGCTTCGGTGAGGCCGACGCTGGCGATTTGCGGGTGGCAATAGGTGCAGCCCGGAATATTGCGCGGGTCCATGGCGTGGGGATGCTTGCCCGCAATAACTTCGGCGGCGATGACGCCTTCATGGCTGGCCTTGTGCGCGAGCCATGGCGGCGCGGTGATGTCGCCGATCGCCCAGAGCCCATCGACATTGGTGCGGCACATTTCGTCGGTCTTGAGGAAGCCGCGATCGTCCATCGCGACGCCCAGTTCCTTAAGGCCGATATTTTCGGTGTTGGGGACGATGCCGATGGCGACGATCATGTGGCTGAATTCCGCGGCGCTTTCCTTGCCCCCCTTGTCCTTCAGCTTCGCCTTGATGCCGTTCGCGTTAACCTGAATATCGCTGACGCCAGCGCCGGTCATGATGGTCATGCCCTGCTTCTTCAGCGCCTTTTCGAGGAAGGCGGAGACGTCCGCATCCTCGACCGGCACGACGCGGTCCATCATTTCGACCACGGTCACATCAGCGCCCATGTCATTGTAGAAGCTGGCAAATTCGATGCCGATGGCACCAGATCCGATGACGAGCAGCTTGGTCGGCATTTCAGGCGGCGTCATCGCGTGGCGGTAGGTCCAGACCCGCTTGCCGTCGGCAGCGGCACCCGGCAGGTCGCGCGCGCGGGCGCCGGTGGCGAGGATGATGTTCTTTGCGGTCAACTCTTCGGTCTTGCCATCTTTGGTGACGGAGAGCTTGCCTTTGCCGGTGAGCTTGCCATCGCCCATGTGGACGGTGATCTTGTTCTTCTTCATCAGGTGCGTGACGCCCTGATTGAGTTGCTTGGCTACGCCGCGCGAGCGTTTGACGACGGCGGCAATGTCCGCGCTGATCTTTTCAGCGGCGAGGCCATAGTCGCCGGCATGCTGCATATAGTGGAAGATTTCCGCCGAGCGGAGCAGCGCCTTGGTCGGGATGCAGCCCCAGTTGAGGCAGATGCCGCCGAGATTTTCACGCTCGACAATGGCGGTCTTGAGGCCCAGCTGTGCTGCGCGGATCGCGGCCACATAGCCGCCGGGGCCGGAGCCCAGAACGATCAGGTCGTAATTCTCAGCCATTATCCTGGTCTCTCTTCTTATGCCGCAATCATGGGCGGCACGGTGCGGGGCTGGCGATCCTCACCGATCGCCACGAAGGTGAAGGTGGCACGGGTCACGCGGTAAGACCGGTCGTCATGGCGGGTGCGCCGCCATGCTTCGACGTCGATCTTCATCGATGTGCGGCCAACCGAAACGAGCTTTGCGAAGACAGAAACTTCATCGCCGACGACGACCGGGCGGAGGAAGGTCATGCCTTCGACAGCGATGGTCACGGCGCGGCCCTTGCTATGGCGAGCGGCGACCGAACCGGCCGCCGAGTCCATGAGGCTCATCAGCCAGCCGCCGAAAATATCCCCATAGGGATTGGTGTCGGCGGGCATAGCGATGACGCGGACGGCGGGGCTTTCCTCCGGCGGCAGCTCGTCGGCAGCGCGCATCAGGCGAGCATGCCGATCGGATTTTCAACCAGTTCGCGGAAGACCTGCATCAGGCGGGCACCGTCCGCACCGTCGATGGCGCGATGGTCGAAGCTGCCGGTGGCAGACATGACCGTCGCGATCTGGAGCGAGTCGTCGACGACGAAGGGACGCTTTTCACCCGCGCCGATCGCCATGATCATGGCCTGGGGCGGATTGATGACGGCTTCGAACTGCTTGATGCCGAACATGCCCATGTTGGAGAGCGAGGCGGTGCCGCCCTGATATTCTTCAGGCTTGAGCTTGCCGTCCTTCGCGCGGGTGGCGAGGTCCTTCATCTCGGTAGAGATGGCGGCGACGCCCTTGCTGTCCGCGCCGGTCACGATGGGTGTGATAAGGCCGCCGGGGATGGACACGGCCACGCTGATGTCGGCGCGGCTGAATTGCAGCATCTGGTCGCCTGCGAACTGCACGTTGCATTCAGGCACTTGGATGAGCGCGACGCCCAGCGCCTTGATGAGGAGGTCATTGACGGACAGCTTCACGTTGCGGCTGGCAAGACCCGCGTTGAGCTCGGCGCGCAGCTTCAGCAGCTTGTCGAGCTGAATGTCGACGGTGAGGTAGATGTGCGGCACCTGCTGCTTGGATTCGGTGAGGCGGCGCGCGATCGTCTTGCGCATGCCGCTGAGCTTGATCACTTCGTGCGGGATGCCGAAGTCCTGCGCGGCAGCAGGTGCGGCGGGCGCGGGGGTCGGGGCTGCTGCTGCTGCGGCGGGGGCCGCGGCAGCCTTGGCTGAGGCGCCTTCCAGATCGGCTTTCACAATGCGGCCGTTGGGGCCTGAGCCGGAGAGGCTTGCGAGATCGATGCCCTTTTCCTCTGCGATGCGGCGCGCGAGCGGGCTGGCCTTAACGCGATCGCCGGATTGGGCAGGTGCCGCCTCTGCCTTGGGCGCGGGAGCGTCAGCCTTCGGGGCTGGTGCATCTGCTTTGGCCGGAACGGGGTCAGCCTTTGGCGCTGCCGCCTTGGGCGCGGCCCCGGAGCCGCCTTCTGCTGCTTGCGCGAGGTCTTCGCCTTCTTCCGCGATGATGGCGATCACGGTGCCGACCTTCACGCCTTCGGAGCCTTCTGACACGAGGATCTTGGCGATCTTGCCCTCATCGACGGCTTCGAATTCCATCGTCGCCTTGTCAGTCTCGATCTCAGCAAGCAGATCGCCCGACGATACGGTGTCGCCTTCCTTCACCAGCCATTTAGCCAGCGTCCCTTCTTCCATCGTGGGAGACAAGGCGGGCATCTGGATTTTCTTGCTCATGCGTGAAGGCCTCTCTTCTTTTCCCGGCCGAGCGGGTAAGCGTTGGAAGCCGTTTTGACCCTTTGGGCGGGAGGGTCAAGGGCGCGCCTTGCGCCTTTGGCGATAATCCGCCACATTTCACCAGACTGGTTCACAATTTACCAGATGGGTTCAAACGATGGAATGGCAGAGGCTTGGACTGCCGGTTCTTGGCTTGGGGTGCGACAGCTATGCGGACTTATCTGGTTGTAGTGGACGAATCGCCGGAGGCTGAGACGGCGCTGCGGTTCGCGGCGCGACGGGCGGCCAAGACGGCGGGATCTATCCGTATTCTGGCACTGGTGCCGCCTGCCGAGTTCGTCCAGTGGGGCGGCGTCCAGGCGACGATGGAGGATGAAGCCCGGCAGCGCGCCGAGGCGCTCGTTACCAGCGCGGCCGGCACGCTGACAGAAGAGTCCGGCATTCGCCCGAGCATCACCGTTCGGCAAGGCGACGCTGTAGCGCTGGTGCGCGAGACGCTGGACGAGATGCCCGACGTCGCGGCACTGGTGCTGGGCGCAGCGGCCAGCGGCCATCCCGGCGCGCTGGTGTCGCACTTTGCGGGCGCGGACGCGGGCAAGCTGCCCTGCCCGATCATGGTCATTCCGGGCGGGTTGAGCGCAGAGGCGATCGACCGGCTGAGCTGACCTAGAGCATTTTCGAAGCAGATGGCATCATCTGCTGGCTCGGAAAATGCGATAAACCAGAGATAAATGGGGACTGATCCGATCCAGTCTGATCGGATCAGGCTCTAGCGGCGGTGCTTGCCGCGCTTTGAGCCCATGTGCCGGATGTTCGAGGGACGGCCCCGCTTTGCGCCCGGTCGCACGCGATCCTTTTTAAAGCTTGGCCGCTGCGGCGGAGCGTCGGGAAGTTCGAAGCGCAAGGAGCCATTGATCGGATCGGCCTCCGCCAGGCGCAACTGAAGATGCTGGCCGACCGTGTAGCGATCGCCGCTTTCCACGCCTTCAAGAGCGCGGCCTGCTTCATCGAAGAAGAAGCGCTCGTCGCCCATAGTGGAAACAGGGACTAGGCCGTCGCCGCCCAACCCCTCGACAGTCGCGAAGAAGCCGAAATTCTGGACGCCGGTTATGCGCGCATTGACCATTTCACCGACATGAGCGGCGAGATAGGCTGCAACATAGCGGTCGATCGTCTCCCGCTCCGCCTCCATCGCGCGGCGTTCATGCTGGCTAATCATCTCGCCGACACGCGCCATATTCTCATAGTCGTCGGCGCCAAGGGCCGTGCGGTCGGGCAGCACGCCGCCCTTGGGCGCTGGAAGTTCGAGCTTATAGGCTCCGACGAGTGCGCGGTGGACCAGGAGGTCGGCGTAGCGGCGGATGGGTGAAGTGAAATGTCCATAGGAGCCGAGCGCCAGACCAAAATGCCCCATGTTCACCGGGCTGTAATAGGCCTGTGTCTGGCTGCGCAGGATTTGCTCCATGATCTGCGGCTTTTCCTCCGCCTCGCCGATGCGGTCGATCAGGCGGTTGAAGGTCGAAGGCTTGATGACCTGCCCCAACGCGAAGTCGATGTCGAAGGTCGCAAGATAGTCCTTGAGCGCCACCAGCTTGTCACGGCTGGGCGGTTCGTGGACGCGGTACATGACTGGCGCCTTCTTGCCTTCGAGCGCCTTGGCGGCGGCGACGTTGGCGGCGATCATATAATCCTCGATCAGCATATGCGCGTCGAGGCGCTCGCGGACGGCGACACTGACAATCTTGCCATTTTCGTCCAGGACGACGCGGCGTTCGGGCAGGTCGAGGGCGAGCGGATCGCGCTTGTCGCGCGCCTTGCGGAGGAGCTTCCAGCAGGCCCAGAGTGGCTTGAGCGCGGTTTCGAGTAGGTCGGGCTGATTTGGCGAGGTTTCGCCTTGCTCACCCCCGGCCCCTCCCGCCTGCGGGAGGGGGGATGTGCCATCGATTGCGGCTTGGGCGTCTTCATAGGCGAGGACGGCGGCGACGCGGATGATGGCGCGGGTAAAGCGCCAGTTCGTGACCTTGCCTGATGCATCAATGGTGAGATGGCAGGCCATGGCGGCGCGGTCCTGCCCCGCCCGCAGGGAGCACATGTCCGACGACAGCTGGTGCGGCAGCATCGGCACGACGAGGTCAGGGAAATAGACACTGTTGCCGCGCTTGCGGGCTTCCTTGTCGAGTGCGCTGCCGGGGCGGACATAATAGCTGACGTCGGCGATGGCGACGATGGCGCGGTAGCCGCCGGAGTTGGCGGGGTCTTCATCCGGCGTGGCCCAGACGGCGTCATCATGATCGCGCGCGTCGACCGGGTCGATCGCGACGATGGGAAGGTGACGTAGGTCCTCGCGCTTGTCCTCGTTCAGCGCAATGCCGGAAGCAGCCACCGCTTCATCCTCCACCCGTTCAGGAAAGACGTGCGGGATGCCATGTTTGTGGATCGCGATGAGGCTGAAGCTTCGGGGTGCGAAGGGATCACCCAATATGTCGGTCACGCGCGCGCTGATGCGTGGCGGGCGGCCGACCGGCTCGGCCAGCACGAGGTCACCGGGATTGGCAGTGCCTGCGTCGCTGATCGGCGTGTCCTTGCGGATGCGTTTATCGACGGGACGAAGCCAGAGCTTGCCGCCCTCCCCCGCCTCGACCACGCCCAGCAGTTCCTCGCTCGCCTTCGCGAGCTTCTTCATCGGGTGGGCGACCCAGCCGCGCCCAGCCTCTTCCGTGCGGGCAAGGATGCGATCACCGATGGTCAATGCGCCCCTTTTGCCACGCTCCAGAATGCGCAGGCGGGGGGCGGGCTGGCCCTCCGCTTCCCAACGCTCCGGGGTAGCGATGAGGGTGGTGTCATCGACATCGACGATCCGCAGAACCGTGACCTTCGGCACGCCGCCCATTTTGTGGAAAGCGCGGGCCGGACCGAGATCCAGCAGCCCCTCGTCGGCCATGTCCTTCAGCAACGCCTTTAGAGCGATCTTTTCCTGCCCCTTGAGGCCGAATGCCTTTGCGATCTCCCTTTTGCCGGCGGGCTGATCGGAGGATGTGATGAATTCCATCACCTGATCGCGAGTGGGGAAACCGGCGGGCCGGATCTTGGCCGGTTTCTTCTGCTTTTGGGTCGATGCCATTGTGCAGCTATAGGGAAGGCCCAAGCGGCATACCAGATGCACTGGTCAAGAATTGCGGGACATCGACCAATCGAGCTGAACTAGTCGACCAGCTTGCGCGCCCGGTCACGCCATACCTCCGCGAGAACCGGCATGTTCGCCAGCGCACGAACTGCATCGGGTTCCGCCTTGTGCCGCCCGCCGATCAGCAGGCGAAAGACGCGGGCGATCGGCCAGTCGGGCAAGGGACGGTCGAGCAATTCCATGCGCCCTTTCGCTTCCGCCTCTCCTTCCCGCAGGACGCGGAAATAGAGGCCTGCGCGGCCGGTCTTCACGATGGTGGCGAGCACGTCTCGCGTGCCGAAGCGATGATCGAGCTTCCAGCAGGGTTGGCGCCCATGGCTGACCTCCACCAGCGCGCTGCCGAGCGAGAAGCGGTCGCCGAGGCAGATTTCCTCCTCCGTCATGCCGAAAGAGGCGATGTTTTCGCCAAAGGCTCCGGGCGCCTGAAGCAGCGGGTGGTCAGGCTTGCGTTCGCGCCACCAGTCATAATGGTCCTGCGGATAAAGGTGGATCGCCTTGTCCCAGCCGCCATGATGGACGGGGTCTGCGACAGCGTCTCCTTCGAAGCCCTGCCAATTTACACGGACGACGCCATCGACCGGACGCTTCGCAATGGCGCTATAATCGCCGTCGCGAAAGGGCATGGGCGTACCGGTCAGCAACGCGGCGATGGTCAGATGCTCAGCCATGCCGCCCCTATGGCAGTGGCGCGAAGCCTTGGCGAGGGGGTGTCAGGCGCGGCTTAGTTCCGACGCCAGCTTCAGCACCTCGCTGCCGTTATCGGTCTGGACCAGATAGGCGGGGTTTCTTGCAGATCCATTGCGGCGGATCAGTGCGCCCTCGATCGTCTTTTCCACCTGCGCATCGAAGCGTTCCGCGACACGCCCATGGCCAACGCCCTGACCCCAGTTCCACTTCACCCGCATGCCTTTGCGGAAACCTTCGACCATCCTCAACCCTCTCCTGCGGCACGCGCGTGGCGGCCGTCACATGAAATAGCGATGACAAAAATCCCGGCGGCGGGCGGGGTTCCCTTGGGTTTTTCGTTTGCCTGGGTTAAGGGGCGGCTGATGGATGTCACTGGCCTTCGCGTTGCGCTATTCAGCGGCAATTACAATTATGTGCGAGATGGCGCCAACCAGGCGCTCAACCGCTTCGTGGGCTATCTGCTGCGCCAGGGTGCGGCGGTGCGCGTCTATTCGCCCACGATCGCGACACCGGCGTTCGAGCCGACCGGCGATCTGGTGAGCGCGCCATCCTTCGCGGTGCCGGGGCGGCGGGAATATCGCGTGCCCTTTCGCATGTCGGGGCATGTCAGGCGTGACCTGAAACGGTTTCAGCCCAATCTGGTCCATGTATCGAGCCCCGATCCGCTGGGACATCGGGCGGTCACATGGGCGCGAAGCAACGCGCTTCCGGCAGTGGCTTCCGTCCATACGCGATTTGAGACGTATCCGCGCTATTACGGCCTGGCATTTCTGGAGCCGGTCATCGAATCGATGCTGCGGCGCTTTTATCGGCGTTGCGATGCGATCGTCGCTCCATCGGAGTCGATGGCGCAACTGCTTCGCGAGCAGCGGATGAGCTATGATGTGGGCATCTGGACGCGTGGCATCGATCGGGAGATCTTCAATCCGGGACGCCGCGACATGGAATGGCGGCGATCGCTGGGCATAGACGATGATGAGCCGGTGATCGGCTTCATCGGCCGTCTGGTGATGGAAAAGGGCCTGGACGTCTTTTCGGACGCTATCGACCAGTTGAAGATGCGCCATGTCCGCCACAAGGTGCTGATCATCGGCGAAGGCCCGGCGCGGGAGTGGTTCCAGAACCGGCTGCCGGATGCCGTCTTCACGGGATTTCAGAAGGGCGACGAGTTGGGCCGGGCCGTCGCCAGCATGGACATGCTGTTCAATCCCTCGATCACCGAGACGTTCGGCAATGTGACGCTGGAGGCGATGGCCTGCGCCCTGCCCACCGTGGCGGCGCGGGCGACGGGGAGCGAAAGCCTGGTGACCGAGGGTTTGACTGGCCGCCTGATCCGTCCGGGGGCGATCGGGGCTTTTGCGGATGCGCTGGCGAGCTATTGCACCAATCCCGAAGCGCGGGCCGATGCGGGAGCGGCGGCATTGGCGGAAGCAGAACGATATGGGTGGGATCAGGTGAACCAGGCGCTGGTCGACACCTATCTCCGCGTAATCCGCCAACGGGCACAGGGCGCGCGGCTGCGCTCCAGCCCGGTTCCTTAAAGCGCGCGCCTTCCCTATATCGGGGCGATGGTCGATCTTTTTGCTTCCGATGCCGCGAACGTACCCTCTGATGCCGGGGAAAATGCGCCGCTGGCCGACCGGCTACGGCCGCGCACCTTGGCGGATGTCGTCGGACAGGACCATTTGACGGGAGCGGAAGGCGCGATCGGCCGGATGGTGGCGGCGGGCCGGCTTTCCTCCATCATCCTGTGGGGGCCACCGGGGACCGGCAAGACGACGATCGCGCGGCTGCTGGCCGACGCGGTGGACATGCGGTTTGAGCCGATCTCGGCAGTGTTTTCCGGGGTCGCCGACCTCAAGAAGGTCTTCGCGGCGGCCAAGGAGCATGCGCGGCGGGGGGACAAGACGCTGCTGTTCGTGGATGAGATCCATAGGTTCAACCGGGCGCAGCAGGACAGCTTCCTTCCCTTTGTCGAGGATGGGACGGTGACGCTGGTCGGCGCGACCACGGAAAATCCGAGTTTCGAGCTGAACGCGGCGCTGCTGTCGCGGGCCCAGGTGCTGATCCTGCATCGGCTGGATGCGTCGGCGCTGGAGCTGTTGCTGGAGCGGGCGGAGGTGATCACGCAGCGGCCTCTGCCCCTTACGCCAGCGGCGCGGGACGCCTTGCTGGCGAGCGCGGATGGCGATGGGCGGTTCCTGCTCAATCAGGTCGAGACGCTCTATTCCATTGATATCGGCGAGCCGCTTGATCCGGCTGGTCTATCGGCGCTGCTGCATCGGCGCATGGCGGTCTATGACAAGGATCGGGAGGGGCATTACAACCTCATTTCGGCGTTGCATAAGTCGCTGCGCGGATCGGACCCGCAGGCGGCGCTCTATTATCTGGCGCGGATGCTGACGGCGGGGGAGCAGCCGCTCTATGTGCTGCGGAGGCTGGTGCGGTTTGCGAGCGAGGATATCGGCCTTGCCGACCCGCAGGCGCTCGTTCAGTGCCTGGCCGCCAAGGAGAGTTACGATTTCCTGGGAAGCCTGGAGGGGGAACTGGCGATCGTGCAGGCGTGCCTTTATTGCGCGACCGCGCCCAAGTCGAACGCGGCTTATGCTGCGATGAAGACGGCGTGGAAGTCGGCGCGAGATACAGGGTCGTTGATGCCGCCCAAGAATATCCTCAACGCCCCTACCCGGCTGATGAAAACCATCGGCTATGGCAAGGGCTATCAATATGATCATGACGATGCGGAGGGTTTTTCGGGCGACAATTACTGGCCCGAGGAAATGGAGCCGCAGACCTTCTTCGCCCCGACCGATCGCGGGTTCGAAGCGCGGATAGCCGAGCGCATGGCCTATTGGGACCGGCTGCGGGCCGAGCGCGGCGGCGATTAAGGAAGCGGTTGCGTCCATGACTCCGCGTTTTGCCCGTTATGCCGCGATCGATTGGTCGGGCGCGAAGGGCGTACGGCACAAGGGGATAGCGGTTGCGCTGTGCGAGCG
>JAEZCS010000003.1 GCA_023433445.1 Pseudomonadota bacterium
GCGCCCTCCAGCGCCGCGCCGCCGCAATTGACGATCAGCCGCTGCGGCCCGTCGCTGATCTCGATCGCGGTGGTGGAGGCGCATCCCGCCGCTGCCAAACGCGCCACGGGCGGCGGCGCGGCGTCGATCTGAACGATGGTAGGGCCCGCGACCAGCCGCTGATACCCCCAATCATTCGCCTGCCGCAGCGGCCGCGCGCGCACCCGACTCGCCCGGATCACCGCTTCGACCGTGGAGGGATCGATAGCGCCCGCACCCTGCCAGCTGCCCAGCCCGCCATCGCCATGGGCGAGGCCAAGCAGGGCGGGCACCATCCGCCCCAGCGCTTCGGCCAGGAAGGGCGGCACCTGTTCCCGGCGCACGTCATAGACGGCGCGCACCATGGAAAGCAGCATGATGGCGCCCTGCTGATCCAGCGGCGATCGCGACACGATACCGCCATCGCCATGCACCGCATTGTCGATCGCGCGCTTGAGGCCTGCTTCCCCGAAAATCTTCCGTGCCGCGCCACCGGGCAGCAGCATGGAGGCGGCGACGATGCCGCCCCAGGCGACCAGGCGAGGCAGGCCGAGCGGTGCCTTGTCAGCACCGCGATCCAGATGCCGCGCCGTGCGCGCGATGCAGTTCAGCACTAGTGAGCGATAGACAAGGTCGCTGGATGACAGGATGAGTGGCGCATGGGCCGACCAGAACAGCAGCCGCCAACCTGCATTGTCCGCTCGCCATGCCGGTTCGCTCGGCGTTTCGGCATGCGCCTCCAGCCACTTGCGCAGCACGGATTCTGCAATCGGCGCACCCTGTTCGCGGGTCGCGGCCGATGACAGGTCGCGCAGCCAGGCGAAGCTGTGCAGATAGTCGGCAAAGGCTGGGGCGACGGTCAGCCGGTCAAATTCCAGCGTGTTGAGCGGCTGTTTCAACCCACGGAACAGGAAATAACCGGCACGGATGGCCTGCCCAGCCTTCGCATCGCCCGCAATCTCATCATCGGGGACCGCGAGCAGTTTGAGGGGATATTTCCCCTTGAGTCGCCGACCGTGGATCGGCGTCTTCCAGCTCATCAGGTAAAAGCGGTTGGCGATCCGCTGGGCCAGCGACAGACCCTTGTCATCCGCCACGCGGATGAGGCGCTTGCCCTGTTCGACTTCGTTTTCGGCTGGTTCTGACTCCGCCGTATCCGCAAGCGAAGGGCTGGGGATGCGCCGCTTGTCGCTCACCCGCCCTTTAGCTTCCGGATGTTGTCGGCATAGGCGGCAGGTCCGCCGCGGAATGTAGCGGTGCCCGCGACCAGCACGTCCGCGCCTGCCTCTATGGCGCGCGGCGCCGTGGCGAAATCGATGCCGCCGTCGACCTGCAGGCGGATGTCGCGCCCGCTCTTGTCGATCATCTTGCGGATCGCCTCGATCTTGCGCAGCTGATTCTCGATGAAGCTCTGCCCGCCAAAGCCGGGATTGACGCTCATGACCAGGATCAGGTCGACATCGTCGATCAGATAATCGAGCATCTTGGCCGGGGTGCCCGGATTGAGCACCACGCCAGCCTGCACGCCCAGCGACTTGATGTGCTGGATCGAGCGGTGGATATGCGGTCCGGCTTCCGGATGCACGGTCAGTATGTCCGCGCCTGCCTGCGCGAAGGCGTCCAGATATTGATCCACCGGAGAGATCATCAGATGGACGTCGAACGGCTTCTTGCTGTGCGGGCGCAGCGCCTTCACGACGGCGGGGCCGATGGTGATGTTAGGCACGAAATGGCCGTCCATCACGTCGATATGGATCCAGTCGCAGCCCGCTTCGTCGATTGCGCGAACCTCCTCGCCCAGGCGGGCAAAGTCGGCGGAGAGGATGGAAGGCGAGATAAGGATCGGGCTGGTCATCAACAGTCGGCTCTAGCCGCGCCACGGATCAAGGGCAACGCCGCAATTCGACCTTATCCACAGGCTTTTTCGACAGGTGTGGCCGAAGATTTCAGGGCAGGGTGAAAATGGTGGGATCAAGGCCACAGGAACCCCGCGAGCCGCGCGGGAGAAATTGTTTTACGCCATGCAGGCCGACGGTGCGCATGCCCTCCAGGATCGGGGCGGCGATCAGGCGCATTGTGAATTTTTTGCCACCCAGCGGGCGAATATCCACGTCCAATGTAAAGCCACGCCGGTACCGGATGGCGTAGGCGCGCAACTGCTCCATCACCTCGCGCGATTCAGGCTGGTAAAGCGAAACGGCAAGCGGGCGTGAGAGCAGGGCGCCCCTTTCTATGCCGAACAGGTCGTAGACGCCGCTGGTCCAGGACAGGCTGTCGTCGCTAAGATCGCAATGCCACAGCCCGATGCCGCGCTCGGCCAATGCTTGATCATCGCGCGCGGTGCGATCGTCCAGGGACACGGACGCGAGATGCTGATGCAGGTCGTAGAGCGGCCAGCTATGGTGCAAGGCGAGGGGCTCGGTCGGGCGCACATGTGGACTTTCTGAGTTTCCCTGATGTTAGTTCATTGTGCCGCCCGAACAAGACGGGCAACGAAAAAGCCGTCCGTGCCGCCCTTGTCGGCCAAGGTGTGGGGCAAGGTGCGTAGCCATCCCTCCGGGTCGGGCGAAATGCCCTCCGGCAATTCGCCTTGTTGTGCGGGCTGCAGGCTGAAGCTGGGGTTTTGAAGCAGAAACGCTTCCAGCTGCTCTTCACCCTCCGCCTTCTCCAACGAGCAAGTGGCGTAGATCAGGGTGCCGCCCGGCTTCAGCCATGCAGCAGCGCGGCTCAGGAGTTCGGCTTGCAACTCAGCCAGTTCGGCGATCTGGCGCGGACCAATGCGGTGCAGCACGTCGGGATGGCGGCGATAGATGCCAGTGGCGGAGCAGGGCGCGTCGAGCAGGATGGCGTCGGCCTGCACGTCAGGTTCCCATTGGCGCAGGTCGGCCTGGACGATCGTAGCAGCCAGCGCAGTCCGTGCCAGATTCTCGCTCAGTCGCTCCAGGCGCTTCCTCGATTGATCCAGCGCAGTCACCTGCCACCCTGCGGCGGCGAGCTGCATCGTCTTGCCCCCAGGCGCGGCGCAAAGGTCGAGCACAGTTCGACCTTCTCCCGCTCCCAGCAGGCGAGCGGGGCAGGAGGCGGCGAGATCCTGAACCCACCAATCGCCTTCAGCAAAGCCGGGCAATTCCACGACCGATGCGTGATCGGGCAGGCGGACATGTCCGGGAGCGAAGCTTTCGCCGCCCAGCCGTTCGGCCCAGTCCGCCGTTTCCGCCGGATGACGCAGGCTGACGTCTACAGGCGGACGGACCGCATAGGCGCTTGCCGCAGCGGCCGGCATGCTGCCGCCCCATTGCCCTTCCCATCGCGCGGCAACCTCTTGGGGCAGGGTGGGCGGATTCGGCAGAACGGGCGCGGCGCGAGTCACCGTGCCGAAGACGCCATGCACCAGCTTGCGCGGTCCGCCATCGACCAGTGGCAAGGCGGTCGCGATGGCGGCATGCGGCGCCGTACCCAGCGCGAGCACCTGGATCAAGGCGATCCGTAGTACCATGCGCGCCTTCGCATCATCAGGCAGGGGCTGGCGAGTCGCGCCGTCGATCAGCGCATCGACATCAGGCAGATGGCGCAGCGTTTCGGCGGCAATGGCATGGACCAGTGCGCGATCGGCCGCGGGCAGCCCCTGCGCCGCGCCATGCAAGGCCAGCTCCAGCGGATCGCCCCGCCGCAGGACGGCGTCGAGCAGGCGTAAAGCGGCGCGGCGGGCAGGGAGGCCAGGAACATCTGCGGAGCGGGGAGGGCGAGCCATGGCGACGCCTTACGTCAATTGTAATTGATAAGTCATGCCTCTTGGGCACGACCAATCGCAACAATCCTCATCCGGCGAGCGCTCGAGTGCGAACAATGGGCTCAATCGCGTCCCAGGGGGTCAAGCGCGCTCGACCGTCGATGCGCGGGCGTGGCCACGGGACTCAGTGCCGATGTGCGCGGCGCCGAAGCAGCGGGAATGCCCATGCCGCCAGCCATCTCCTCCAGCGCGGCAATGCGCTTTTCCGTAGCGGGATGGGTGGAGAACAGCTCGCTCACATGCACAGGAACGATGTAGAGCTGGGCGGCAGCCGGATTGCGTTCGGCGACATGATTGGGGATCATCTGCGCCTTGCCGGAAATCTTTGCGAGCGCGGACGCCAGCGCGCGCGGATTGCCGCTGATCTCCGCGCCGGCTGCATCGGCGCCATATTCGCGCGTCCGACTGATCGCCATCTGCACGATCATTGCGGCAAAGGGCGCGACAATCACCGCCATCAGCGTCGCCAGCATGTTGCCATGCCCGTTTTCTCCGCTCCCGCCACGGAAGAATAGGCCAAAATTCGCGAGCATCGAGACTGCGCCAGCGATGGTGGCCACCATGGTCATGATCAGCGTGTCGCGATTCTTCACATGGCCAAGCTCGTGCGCCATCACGCCTGCAATCTCATCGCGGCTCAACATGGACAGCAGGCCCGTGGTCGCTGCCACAGCAGCATTTTCAGGATTGCGGCCCGTGGCAAATGCGTTCGGGTTCGGCTCGTCGATCAGGTAGACGCGCGGCATGGGCAGCTTCGCCCGCTGTGCCAGATCGCGCACCAGGCCGTAGAATTCGGGGGCGCTTTCACCATCCACCTCCTTGGCATTATGCATCGACAGGACGATCTTGTCGGCGTTCCAGAAGGTAAAAAGGTTCATGCCCGCCGCCACCAGCAGCGCAATCATCGCGCCGCCACTGCCGCCCAGCGTATAGCCTAATGCCATGAACAGCGCCGTCAGCGCCGACAACAGCATCACCGTCTTGAAACCGCTCACTTGTCTTCCACTCCTTTACAGCCCAGATAGCAGGCCCCGCATGAATATGGGGTTGCCGGCACGGCGCTACAATCGAAAGGCCTTGGACATGGGAACATATAACGGCAAGCGGCCCGCGCATGTGAAGCCGCCCGCATATCTTTCCAAGAGCCCACCCGTGCCTCAGCCCGATGCCATTGATCACCCTTCGCGTCATGACGAGGAACTGAGCCCCGTCCGTTACGGTGACTGGGAACGCAAGGGAATCGCTGTCGATTTTTGAAGTTCGCTCCTGCGCCGCCCATCAGTTCATCGCTGATTCGGCACGACTTCCGCTGGCCTGTGCCATCATTGCGGGCGGCGAGGTATTCCGCCCCTAGCCTTTGCCGCCTCCTTTTGTGCAAGGTTTCGGCGGCAAAGGAAGAACAGAAGGCGGGGGCGGGTCGTGAATCATATAGCTGAGATAAATGTGAGGGCGGTGTCTGAATATGCGCCGGAGGATGCGGCGCTGCTCTGTGCTGTGGGTCGTCTGGTCTGTGCCTGGACGATGCTGGAGCAGAGTCTGGAGGCAAAAATCGCCATGATGCGGGAAGCCATGGGTGACGTGCGAACCGTCGGCACCCGGACGCGGCCGGGAATGGCGAAACTGATGACGGAACTCCGCACGATGGTCGCGATGCGTGACAAGCGCAACGCCAGCGCCTTGACGGAGATTTCGGATATCGAGCGGCACATGCAAAGGATCGATCGCTTCCGGTCGCTCATCATTGGCGGCTTTCAGCAGCCAGCGCCTGGCGGCTTTACCTGCCGCGACGCGCGGAACAATCACACGCATGTCTCGCTTGATCACCTCGATGCGGAAATCTCCTCGCTTGAAACGGTGGCGCAGCGCTTGCTGGCCGTCTGACCGGGCGAGGTTATCCTCCCGCTATGCTTGACCTTTTACGCGTGAAGGGCAAAGCCTGTCCGCGCGTCTAGCGAGAATGGAGTACCATGCCCTACAAGCCGATACGCAAAGCCGTATTTCCTGTCGCAGGCCTCGGCACGCGCTTTCTGCCTGCTACCAAGTCGGTGCCCAAGGAATTGCTGCCGGTCGTCGACCGCCCGCTGATCCAATATGCCGTCGATGAAGCGCGTGAGGCGGGGATCGAGCAGATGATCTTCATCACCGGCCGCGGCAAAGGCGCGATCGAGGATTATTTCGACATGGCCTTCGAGGCTGAAGCAACCCAGCGGGAGCGCGGCAAGGATCTCTCCGCGCTCGATGGCACCCGGCTCGCGCCCGGCAACGCCG
>JAEZCS010000020.1 GCA_023433445.1 Pseudomonadota bacterium
GCCCCAAGCGAAAACCCGCTACGGCGAGGGATATTCTGGTCCTAGGATCATCCTAGACCGCGTCGCGCTGGTTTCACAAGGGAAGAAAACAGCGCGCGCGATTAAGATCCATGTCAACTGTCGGTCGTCTCGGGAGCGGCCGGACGACGATCAAACACTTCGTCCACAAGGCCGAAAGCCTTCGCCTCATCCGCCTCAAGGAAGGTATCGCGATCCATCGCCCGCTCCACCTCTTCCAGCGACTTTCCGGTATATTTCACATAAAGGTCATTCAAGCGGCGGCGAATCCTCAGGATTTCCTTCGCCTGAATCTCAATGTCCGACGCCATGCCCTGCGCGCCGCCTGACGGCTGGTGCACCATGATGCGCGCGTTGGACAGTGCAATGCGCTTGCCCGGCTCACCGGCAGCGAGCAGGAAGCTGCCCATGGACGCAGCCTGACCGATGCAGACGGTGCCAACCTGCGGACGGATATATTTCATCGTGTCATGGATGGCCATGCCCGCCGTGACGACACCGCCCGGCGAGTTGATGTACATCCAGATGTCCTTCTTCGGATTTTCCGACTCGAGGAACAGCAGCTGGGCGACGATCAGCGAGGCCATATGATCCTCTACCTGACCGGTCACGAAGATGATCCGTTCACGCAGCAGGCGGGAAAAAATGTCGAAACTGCGCTCGCCGCGATTGGATTGTTCGATGACGATAGGAACAAGCGCGGCCATGGGATCAGACATGATATCGGTCATTTTGCTCTTTCAGGGTGGTTTTTGCCCGTCCTCTACATCGGCACAAAAGCGGGCAGGTTCAAGGGGTACTATGAGGGGGCGGGCGCCCCTTCAATTGCGTGGCTGGAAATCCGACGGCGCGCGGAAGGTGAGATAAGCGAGGCGGCGTACTTCCCGCCGGCCGCGCACGACGGTGTCCAGGATCAGCCCGCACATTCCCGACAGTGTTGCAAGGATCATCAAGCCGGTGACGAGGATCGCGGTGGGAAAGCGAGGGACGAGCCCTGTTTCAAGATAGGTGACGATCAGCGGCGTTACGAGGATAATCCCCGCCAGCGCGAGCAAAACCGCAAAAATGCTGAAGAATAGGATCGGCTTTTCGATGCGGTAGAGCGTGAAGATCGTCCGCAGGATGCGCCAGCCATCCCGATAGGTGGATAGCTTGCTGGTCGAGCCTTCCGGCCGCGCGCCATAAGCGGTCATGATTTCGGACACGGGCATGCCCAGTTCCAGCGCATGGACACTGATTTCCGTCTCGATCTCAAAACCGGCAGAAAGGACCGGAAAACTTTTCACGAACCGACGGGAAAAGACTCGGTATCCCGTCAATATGTCCGTGAAGCTTCGCCCGAAAAGCTGTTTCAAAAGGCTGGTCAGGGCCCAGTTGCCGAAGCGATGACCGCGGCGATAGGCCTCCTCCACCTCGCTCCGTCGAGCGCCGACAACCATGTCGAGATTATCCTCCAGCATCGCGGCGATAAGCCGGGGGGCCGCCGCCGCCTCATAGGTCGCGTCCCCGTCCGCCATGACGTAAATGTCCGCATCCACATCGGCAAACATACGTCGGACGACATGGCCCTTCCCCTGCTGCGTCACGCGCCGGACAATGGCCCCCGCATTCGCGGCCAGTTCGTAGCTGCCATCGGTGCTGTTATTGTCGAAGACATAAATGTCGGCAGCGGGGAGAGCGCGGCGGAAATCCTGCACCGTCTGCACGATGGCACCGGCTTCATTATAACAGGGCAGGATAACGGCTATGCGAGGACCTGCCGCCCCCTGCCCACTTGCCACTGCCGGAAATTCCTTCATTTGCCCCATGCCTTCCGCCGTACGCCCCCTCGCTAGGACGGCCGAGATTAATATTTCGTCTGCCTCCCGCCAAAGGAAAAGCGCCCGCGCTTCTCCTCGAAGCCGGGCGCTTGTTCGTTCAGGCGTTGAAAGCCTTACTCAGCCTTGGCAGCAGCCTTCTTCGCGGGAGCCTTCTTGGCCTTGGGCTTTTCGGCCGCGCCGGCTTCCTCAGCTACGGCCTCGGCTTTCTTGGCAGCAGCCTTCTTGGCAGGAGCTTTCTTGACAGGAGCCTCTTCTGCCGCAGGCGCTGCTTCGTCAGCTTCAGCTGCCTTCTTCTTGGGCGCAGCCTTCTTGGCCTTGGGCTTTTCGTCATGATCATGGTGATCATGGCCGCAGTCCGGGCCGTGAACATGAGGCTTCAGATCGCCATCTTCCGCTTCGATCGCTGCTTCCAGCTCTTCACGGCTGACGGCACGATCAGTGACTTCGGCCTTTTCGAACAGGAAGTCGACGACCTTGTCCTCGTACAGCGGCGCACGCAGCTGAGCAGCGGCCATCGGGTCCTGACGGACATATTGTACGAAGCGCTCACGATCCTGCGGGCTGTACTGCTGGGCGGCCTGCATGATCAGGCGGTTCATTTCCTGATCGGAAACGGTCACGCCATTGGCTTGGCCGATTTCAGAAAGGAGCAGCCCGAGGCGCACGCGACGGACCGCGATGGCGCGATAATCTTCCTTCTCCGCTTCCATTTCCTTGAGAGCGGCTTCCGGATCAGCCTCGTGACCGGCTTCATGCTGAAGCTGGGCCCAGATCTGGTTGAATTCGGCTTCCACCATGCTCGGCGGCACGTCGAAATCATGGGCAGCGGCGAGCTGGTCGAGCAGCTTACGCTTCATATAGGTGCGCGTCAGGCCATTATGTTCCTGCTCGATCTGGCCCTTCAACAGCTCCTTGAGCTTGTCGAGACCCTCAAGGCCAAGCGACTTGGCGAAATCGTCGTCGAGCTTGGGCTTGTCGGCGTCCAGGATCGCCTTGACCGTCACATCGAAGGTGGCTTCCTTGCCAGCCAGATGCGCTGCGCCATAATCCTCAGGGAAAGTGACGCTGATCGTCTTCTCGTCGCCCTTCTTGACGCCGGCCAGCTGCTCTTCAAAGCCGGGGATGAACTGGCCAGATCCGATCTTCAGCTTCACATCTTCGGCAGAACCACCTTCGAACGCTTCGCCGTCGATCTTGCCAACGAAATCGATGGTCAGCGTGTCGCCGTCCTTCGCCTTATGCGAAGCGGCATGCTCCTCGAGCGCGCCCTGCTGCGTCGCGATGCGGCCAGCGGCTTCATCAACCTGCGAATCAGCGACCTCAACGGTCAGACGCTCCAGCTTCAGGCCTTCGATGCTCGGTGCAGCGATTTCGGGCAGAACTTCCAGTTCAACCTTGACCTCGGCATCGTTGCCGAACTCGAAGCCTTCATCCAGCTCGACGGACGGCTGCATAGCGGGACGCAGCTTGTTGTCGGCGATCAGCTTCTGAATGCTCTCCTGGATCGAATTGTTGAGCGCGTCGCGCTGCAGCGATTCACCATGCATCTTCTTGACGAGGTTGGCAGGAACCTTGCCAGGGCGGAAGCCGGGCATACGGACCTGCGGCGCAATCGTGGCTACTTCCTTTTCCACGCGGGCGTCGATATCCTTCGACGTGATGGTCACGGTGTAGGCGCGCTTCAGGCCCTCGTTCAACGTCTCGACAGTCTGCATCTCTTCTCTCAAACGCTTTCTTCAGCTGAATTCAGGTGGCGCCTGACATGATACAAGCCGGGCGCACTGGTGCGGGCGAAGGGACTCGAACCCCCACATCTTGCGATACCAGAACCTAAATCTGGCGCGTCTACCAGTTTCGCCACGCCCGCATCGGTCGCCGGTCGGCGCGGCATAGAGAAAAGCATTCGGGGAGGCAAGCAAATGTGGATAACTGCCACGGAACTTGCCCAAGGCTCTGCGCGTAAGGCTTAAGTTAAGGAGAAAAACATGGCCACTCAGCCTGACCCCGAGCCGATCGGCATCCCCCCGCCCGACACCATCCAGCCTCAGTCCCCGCCAGAGTCGCCACCGCCGTCGACGCCCGATGAGACCCCAGCAGGCGAGCCCCCGGAAATCGTGCCGATTGGGCCTGATTACGACCAGCCTGACCGGTCGGTCCCGGAGCTTCCACCAGACTGACGCGCGCCACCGTATGAAATTTTACACAGGTGGCGAAATTTTTTCGCCGCCTGGTCCAGATCGCCTCTCTGGCGCTGGACAGGCCCCTGCAAGCATGATTGAACTGTGACAAATAGAAGAAAGCGGGAGAGGCGCGGCTGACATCAAGGGGGTCAACGTGCATCGTGTTCGCGCCAAGTTAGACTGGTTCAAAACTGTTATTCTGCCTCAAGAAGCCGCACTTCGCGGCAGGCTTCGAAGGATCCTGCCGTCGGCCCACGAGCTGGACGATATGGTAGCCGAGGTCATGGCTCGTGCCTACGCCACCGAAAACTGGGAAAATGTGACGACGGGGCGCGCCTACCTGTTCACGATCGCCCGCAATCTGGTGATCGACAACGCCCGGCGCAACAAGGTGGTGAGTTTCGAAACGATCGCGGACCTGGAGCTGTTGCAGGGGGACAGCAATGTCGAGGCGCAACTGCACGCACGCGAGGCGCTGCGGCAGGTCGAGACCATCGTCGAGTCGCTGCCCCCGCAATGCCGTAGGGTTTTCATTCTTCGTCGAATTCACGAAAGGTCGATGCTGGAAATAGCGGCAGAGATGTCCCTATCCGTTTCTACAGTTGAAAAACATCTGGCCAAAGCCATCGCAATAGTTATGCGGGCTTGGTCAGAACGCGAGGAAACGGATTTCGAACGTGCAAGCGTCGGGGCCAGGATCAAACAGCAGGGAACAGGTCGAGGCGGAAGCCGCGCGCCTGCTGGCAAGGCTTAACAGCAATCCGATTGCGCAGGACGAGGCCGAAGTTTGCGCGTGGATCGAGGCCGATCCACTCCACGCGATTGCCTATGCTCGGGCAGAGGCGGCCTGGGAAGCTGCGGAACGGCTGAAAAGCGCGGCAGCTGAGGTCAATCTCCCTCCCATCGCGGATGTCGTCACTGAAGAGCAGCAGCGTCGACTGTCCCGCAACATCATGATCGTGGCCGGCGTTGCCGTGATCCTGTTCATCTTCGCCGCAATCGTGACGGTTCGCACATTCAGCGGGGTGGACCATCACGAGACGCAAATCGGCGAGATTCGCACTGTCCGTTTGCCCGATGGCTCCCGCCTGCACCTGAACAGCGATAGCGCCGTCGACGTCCGCTTCACGAGCAACGGCCGCAAGGTCAGGCTGTTGAAGGGGGAAGCCGCTATCGAGGTCGCACCCGACGCACAGCGGGAATTTGATGTAGAGGCGCGCTCTGCCGTGGTCCGCGCCCGGGATACAGCGCTTAACCTGCGCCTCCGGCCCTCCCTGATCGAACTGACGGTCACGAAGGGCACTGCCATAGTGGGTTGCGGCGATCGTCCGCCTCGCCATGTCGCTGCCGGTAATGGCGCGGTGCTGCAGCCACGGAGCTTCGAGCTGACCCGACTCGATCCTGATGTAGTCCGGCAACGCACCGCATGGCAGAAACAGTTGGTACAACTGCAAGGCGATACGATCGAACAGGCGGCCGGAGAGTTTAATCGCTATCGCAAGGCGCCGATCCTGATTGGAGACACTCGCGTGTCTGCGCTGCGCATCGGTGGCGAGTTCCATATAGGCGACAGCGGCAAATTCCTGTCCCTGCTCCAGTCGCACTTGCCCATCCGCGCGGTCAGCGGAGATGACGGATCTATCATGCTTCTTTATCGCGACGCGCCATCCGACGCCGATGGCGGTAGCTAAGCGAGCAGCTGCCGGACGAACTCGGGGACGAGCTGACTGGCAAGGCCAGTGAGGCTTTCTTCGAAGTAGAAGCTGCCTGCTGACGGTTCCAGATTCATTTCCAGTGTTCGCGCGCCTGCGCGGCGTGCTGTCTGAACAAAACCAGCGGCGGGGTAGACCGCTCCTGAGGTGCCGATCGAGACAAACAGGTCCGCGCAACGCAGCGCGGTATCGATGAGGTCCATCTCATAGGGCATTTCACCGAAGAAAACGATGTCGGGCCGCAAACTTGCTCCGCTGCAAGCCGGACATTGTGATCCCGGCGGCAGCGGATCGGACCAAGGCGAGGCCCTCCCGCACGCTGCGCAGAGCGCAGACAGTAGCTCACCATGCATATGGATCAGGCGCCGCGCGCCCGCCCGTTCGTGAAGATCATCGACATTCTGCGTGACGATGAGCATATCGCCCTGCCAGCAGGCATCCAGTTCTGCCAACGCGTCATGCGCTGCGTTGGGTTGAACTTCGTTCAATTTGACGCGCCGTTCATCATAGAAACGATGCACCAGTGCCGCGTCGCGCTGCAAAGCCTCTGGCGTGCAGACATCTTCGACCCGATACCCCTCCCACAAACCGTCCGGACCACGAAATGTCGCGAGCCCGCTTTCGGCAGAGATGCCCGCGCCCGTCAGGATCACGATGTTCCGAATGTCATCCATCGCGTCACCATGCCTCCTGTTCCTGCCCAAAGCTACAGCTTCCAGATGACAAGGCAGAGCCATTCTGGCATCGGGCGAGCAGATTTCCAGGGGTGAGCGGCATCATGACGAAGATCGGAATATTCGGGGCGGCAGGCCGCATGGGGCGCGCGATCGCTCAGGTCGCCGTCGAAGCGGGGCAGACGATCAGCGGTGGGACGGATCGCGAAGGAAGCGGTGATCTGCTGCCGGGATTACCTATCTCCACGGATGCACTCGCCCTGGTCGAAGCCAGCGACGTGCTCATCGACTTTTCCGTTCCCGGCGCCCTCGCCGCACATCTTGATGCCTGCGTTGCCGGGGGGAAGCCCGTGCTGGTCGGCACCACCGGGCTTGAGCAGGCGCACCATGAGCTGATCGACAGCGCCGCGGAGAAAATTCCCGTGCTGCAGACGGGAAACACGTCGCTCGGCGTCAACCTGCTGGCGGCGCTCGTCGAGCAGGCGGCCGCACGCCTGGGCGACGACTGGGACATTGAAATTGTGGAGATGCACCACCGTCATAAGGTTGATGCGCCTTCCGGCACTGCCCTTCTTCTGGGGAACGCGGCGGCGCATGGACGAGGGATCGATCTTGCGACCCACAGCGAAAGAGGGCGTGACGGGATCACTGGCCCGCGCGCGCAGGGAGCAATAGGGTTCGCAGCGCTTCGTGGCGGATCGGTGGCGGGCGACCATCAGGTGATTTTCGCTGCGGATGGCGAACGTATTGAACTTGGCCATCGCGCCGAAAGCCGGGTCATTTTCGCGCGTGGCGCTGTAAAGGGCGCGGGCTGGCTGATCGGCCAGCCTGCCGGGCGCTATGACATGAAGGCGGTGCTTGGCCTTTGATCCGGCGATGAAAAAGGATCAGATCTTCGAATTCTTCAGCCGCCTTGCGGAGGCCAATCCGGCTCCCCGGACGGAACTGGAATATGGCAATGACTATCAGCTTCTGGTCGCGGTCGTCCTTTCCGCGCAGGCAACGGACGTGGGTGTCAACAAGGCAACGCGCGCCCTTTTTAAGCAGGTGGAGACGCCTGCCGAGATGGTGGCTCTTGGTGAAGACGGACTGAAGCAGCACATCAAGACGATCGGCTTGTTCAACGCCAAGGCCAAGAATGTCATTGCCCTTTCAGAGATACTCGCGCACGATTTCGGCGGCGAAGTCCCGCAGGACCGCGATGTGCTGACCACGCTGCCGGGGGTCGGCCGGAAAACCGCGAATGTCGTGATGAATACCGCTTTCGGTCACGAAACCTTCGCGGTGGACACGCATATCTTTCGCGTCGGTAATCGCACCGGCCTTGCGCCCGGAAAAACGCCTCTCGCAGTTGAGCAAAAGCTGGAAAAGCGAGTGCCCGGTCCGTTTCGCCGGGATGCGCATCATTGGCTCATCCTACACGGCCGCTATGTCTGCAAGGCACGGCGCCCTGAATGCTGGCGCTGCCTCGTCATCGATCTGTGCCGATACAAACCCAAGACCCCTGCTCCCAAAGCCGCACTAAAAATCGGGTGACCGTTCGCCATTATCGTGCGGTTCAGCCAAGCTATGCTAATCGACAGGCGGAACGCGTCTTTTGTCGACGTGTTATCCGTGACAATAATGTGGAGAGACAAGCATGTCCGTCCCTGTTTCCCCTGCACTGAGGCTGGGTGTCGCCGTCGCCCTCATGTCCATGGTTGCCCCGGCCACCGCCAAGACGCAGCCCGATAATCTGGTAGCTGACGGCAAGCCTGTCGACTGCATACAGATAAACACGATCCGGCAGACCAATGTGCGGGATGATCGGACGATCGATTTCATCCTCAACGGCAACAAAGTGTATCGGAACACCTTGCCCAACAGCTGCCCCAGCCTGGGCTTTGAGCGCCGCTTCATGTACAGGACGAGCCTTTCGCAGCTCTGTTCCGTGGATGTTGTCACGGTATTGCACAACTCACCCAACCTGATGCCAGGTGCGAGTTGTGGGCTCGGCGAGTTTCAACCCATGAAGAAGGTCAAATAGTCGGCGCCTCGCCATTTTGGTGCTGGCGTCAGCAGTTCTGCTTTGCTAAGCGGCGCTTCGCACCAAGCGATGCGCACCCATAGCTCAGCTGGATAGAGCGTTGCCCTCCGAAGGCAAAGGCCAGAGGTTCGAATCCTCTTGGGTGCGCCATTTCTCCACTTTTGCCAGCACAGCCCGCTCATGATCCAGCAGATATTGCTTGGTCTTCAGTCCGCCAGCAATGCCGGTGAGCGCATCCGTTGAACCAATGACCCGGTTTACATGACGCGGGTTATCGTTGTCCCAAAATAGCGCAGCAAGGCCCGCGTCGCTCACTACCATGTTGAGATCGCCAACCGGTGACAAAGGCGAAAGTCATGGCGCGGCCCCTCTGTTGACGAATGGCCGCAGCATTCCCTGCCTTGTCCGGCATTGGCTTCCTGCTTCTTGCCGCCAAAGCAACTCCCGTTTCAGCGCGCTTCCACACCTTCGGGCAGCACGACAGCCGACCAACTCTCGCCCGGCACCAGATATTTGGCGGCGAGCGCTTGAAGCTGGGCGGGCGTGACTGAAAGCATGTCCGTTGCCATGGTCCGCATTGCCTGCACATATTGCGGGTTCTGAGTCGCGCCCTCCATCTGGTTCCTCCAGAAGGCGTTGCCTGTGCTCGCCCGCATGAGAAGCTGGCGCATCGGAGCGACAGCTCGCTGCAATTCATCATCATTCACCGGATTTTTCGCGAGGTCGGCGGCGGTATCCTTCACTACGCCGTAGAAATAATTGATGCGGTCGGGCCGGACCTGACTTGTCACCAGAATGTAGCCGCCGCTTTCATAAGAGAAGGGCCAATTATTCTGCACGCTGGGGGAATAGGCGGCACCTTCTGTCGATCTCAACCGGTCGAACAGGCGATCATTGAAAATCTGGGTCAAGATTTCGAGCTGCCGCGCTTCCTTCGTGAGCGTGAAGCCGCCCGCTGTAGGCCACGCCATGACGGCGGCGGCCTGCTCCTTGTCGCCCTTGTGACGCAGAACCACAGGCGTCGAGACAGGAGCGGGGAAGCGCATCTGCTTGTTCACAGCAGGAACGGGGATTTCCGGCCTCGGCGGCAGGGCACCGAAAGTCGCTGCTACGGCCTCGATGGCCTCATCCGGCTTCACCTGCCCGAAGATCTGCACCTCGATCGGGCCCGATGCGAGCAGCGGCTCCCAGGTTGCGCGGAATGCCTGAGGAGTCAGCGCTTCGATTTCCTCGCGCGATGGGGTGCGGAAACGCACATCCTTGTCGTGCAGCAACCAATTGAGATCGCGCGCCAGCACGGAATCCGGTGCGCGGCCCATTGCATCATAAGCGACGGCGGCGCCCGTCTTCACGCGAGCGATCGGCGCCGGGTCCCAACCGGGCGCTGCCAATTTCGTCGCGAACAGTTGCAGTTGATCCCGATAATCGGCGGGACGTGTGACGGCCTGCATTTCGAATGCGTCATCGTCGATGGAGAAGTCCATCCCCATGCGACGGCCGTTCGTGAGGTCATCCAACTCACGCTGACCAAGCTTGCCGATGCCGCTCGCCACCAGCGCATAGTTTGCCGCCCAACCCGGAACCGGCTTGGTCGGCGAAAATGCCTGCTGCCCATGACCGAAGCGAACATTGATCCGGACCTTCTCCGTTTCCGCGTCATTAGCGAACAAGGTGAGTTTCACGCCGTTGGCAAAGGCAATGCTCTCCATGCCAGGAAGCCCGACCTGTGTCCTGGAGACCACCTTCCCCGGCGCCCCAAGCTTCGGCAAATCGGCCATGGTGATCGCCTTGTCCGCCAGTCTCGCATTGGTGGCCGCCTTGACGGGCGCGGCTACGGCGGCTGCGAGCTTTGCGTCTGCCCCGGGGACAAGCTTCCCTGTGATCAGCAGCGCGCGGAATACGCCAGCAGAGAACAGGCGGCGCGTGGAATCCAAAATCTTCTGGGGTGTCATGCCTGGTTTGCCGGACCGGAATATGTCGAGCGCGGCTTGAGGGCTGACCGTGGTTTCACGAATGTCGACGGCGCTCACAAGATCGCTGGCCTGCTTCGCACCAGCTTCCGTATCGGCATTTTCGACCTGGATCGCGAGCGCGGTGTCGATCTGCGCATATTCGCGATCGATTTCCAACTGGCTGGGCGGGCTGGCCTTAGCATCCTCGATGATAGCTCGAACGTCGCCAAGCGCCTTTTCCCAATTTTCACCGGACGGGACGATCGTGACGAAAGTGCCATCCGTCGATCGGCTGACGTCCTGCTGATCGACGCTTGCCTGGATGAAGCTGCCGCCGCTGCGGGCAGCCTGTTCAAGGCGGCGGCTGATGATCTGCAGCGCCAGCATGTCCGTCAGCTTGTCCTGATTGTAGACTATCGTGTCCGCACGCGGCTTCCATGGTCGCAACCACGCCATGGTCAGGCCCGTTGGCACGCCCGGTTCGACGGCCACGCTGGTCGCGGGAGCCTTTGGATCAGGCTCACCGAAGTCGGGTAGCGCAGCCCCTTTCCCCGGAACCGACCAGGATGCGAAATTATCCTTGATCATCTGCTCGGCAACAGCGGGATCGATATCGCCTGCGATCGAGATCACGGCATTTTCCGGACGATACCAACGCTGATGGAAGGTTTCCATTCGTGCTGCGGTGGCGGCATTCAACGTAGCCAATGTTCCGATTGGGCTGCGATCGGCGAGAGGCTGACCGGCGAAGAAATGGCGGCGGCTCGCGTTGGAGATGCGCATCTGCGGCCCCTCGCCTTCACGTCGCTCAGCAAGCACGACGGCACGCTCGGCCTCCACTGCGCTGTCCACGATATTGGGATCGGCCATCATGCCCGCGAGGATTTTCATGCTCTCACCGAGACTTGCCGGCGTCGCTTGCGGCAGGTCCAGCGCATAGGTCGTGCCGGTCGGCGTCGTTTGCGCATTGCTGTCGCTGCCGAAGGTGACGCCGAGCCGCTGCCATATCCGCTTGGATTCACCATCGGGAACGTGGCGCGATCCGCGAAAGGTCAGATGCTCCATGAAATGCGCGTAACCCTGCTCCTCGGGCCGCTCCATCAGGGAGCCGACATCCATGCGGAGCCGCACCGAGACCTGACCGGGCGGCACGCCATTATGGCGGACGGCATAGCGCAAGCCGTTAGGCAACGTGCCGAACCGCCAAGCCGGATCGATGGGTACATCGCTATTTTCGTAGAGCCACGGCCTGACCTGTGCCTGGGTATCCCCGGCAGCCGTGGCCGATTTCGCTACGGCTGGATCGGTGCGTGCGGAGAGGGAGGCAGGCGAGCCCGACAGCAGCAACGCGATGACGGACAGCGAAACGGCAGGACGCCGGAAGGAAAAGCTCATGGCGTCATAGCCTAGAGCCAAAATTCTGAATGGCTACTGACAAAGAGAATGAAAGCCCTCAGCCAAGTTCAGGATGGCGCAGCGCAGCGCCATCCTGTCGAACCTCAACGACTGCCGGTTTTCTGTACGGCGCCCTTATGCGCGCCGACGCCACTCCGATTCCGACGGAAGTTCTTCTTCGCAGGCTTGGCATCGCCGTCGGGGCGATGGGCGCGTTCGGCCGTGCCGCGCTGCTGCGGTTTTTGTTGATCCTGGTAACGGCGCTGACCTTCAGCGCGGCGTGCCTTTTGATCCGGCGTCTGCTCGCGCCCCTTGCGCTGCGGCGCAGCCTTGGGAAGATTACGAACGGCCTCAACGAAATTCTCAGGCAAAGGCACGATGTCGAGCTTCACCTTCGTGGTGCGCTCGATCGCCTTCAGATAGGGCCGCTCATCATCAGCCACGAAGCTGATCGCGACACCTTCCGCCCCTGCCCGCGCCGTGCGCCCGATGCGGTGGACATATTGTTCGGCCACGTTGGGAAGCTCAAAATTGATGACGTGGCTGACGCCGGACACGTCGATGCCGCGGGCAGCGATATCGGTGGCGACCAGCAGCTTCACATGGCCATGGCGGAACGCCTGGAGAGCCGTCGTGCGCTGCGCCTGGCTCTTATTGCCATGGATCGCGACGGCCTGAATGCCAGCGCCTTCAAGGAAGCGAACGACGCGATCGGCACCATGCTTGGTCCGGGTGAAGATCAAAGCGCGATCGATCGGCTCGTTGCGGATGGTGAGGTTGAGCAGCGCCTGCTTTTCTGCCTGATTGACGAAGGTCGCCTGCTGACGGACGCGCTCCGCCGTGGTGGACTGCGGTGCGACGCTGACCTTGGCCGGATTGTTCAGGAATTGCGCGGCCAGCGCTTCAATCTCGCCGGGCATGGTGGCGGAGAAGAAGAGGTTCTGCCGGTCTTTGGGCAACAGCTTGGCAATGCGCTTCAGCGGGTGGATGAAGCCCATGTCCATCATCTGGTCAGCTTCGTCGAGGACGAAGATTTCCGTATCCTTGATGGTGAAAGCACGCTGGTCGATCAGATCGAGGAGACGACCAGGCGTCGCCACAACGATGTCGACACCCCGACCGAGGGCCCGGATCTGTTTGTTGATGGGCACGCCGCCGAAGACCACTTCGACCGACAGCTTCATGAAGCGGCCATAGTCGCGGAAGCTCTGCGCGATCTGGGCAGCGAGTTCGCGGGTGGGGGAAAGGACGAGCATCCGGCAACCCTGAAGCGGTGTGGGCTTGGGATTCCGGGCGAAATAGTCGAGGCTGGGAAGCGCGAAGGCCGCTGTCTTGCCAGTGCCGGTTTGCGCGATGCCGCACAGATCCTTGCCCTGAAGCAGGACGGGGATCGCCTGAGTCTGGATGGGCGTGGGATTGGCGTAATTCTTGGCGGCGAGCGCCTTCAGGATGGGCTCGGCGAGACCAAGGTCGGTGAATTGCATGAATGAACTCTCGAAATAAAAAGGCTCAGGCGCCAAACGAGTTGCAGTTCGCAACTGGACGCAAAGCGGGTTGCGAAACGACCCGCGTGAATAGGGAAGCCTCAAAAGCTTGGCGCAGACTTTCATTGGCCGGCCCCGTAACCCCTTGTTCAAAGGGCCGGGACGATCACGCTGCCAATCGCTGATGGGCCATGAAGGCCGCCCGCTGCGCTAACGCCGCATATGCTTTCATTCATGCAAAAAAGCAAGGGCCCCGGCGAACGGAGCCCCACAATGACAGGTTAGAGCGACACTTCCACATGCTTGCCGCGCATTTCGTCACGCACATCCCCGCCAAAAAGCTGCTTGAAGACACCGCCCAGCGACATATCCGCCCGCCAGATTTCCGCATGGCCAAGGTCAAATCGGAGCATGAGCAGGTTGGGATCCTCCCGCCCACCGGGATACCAGGCTGCAACTTCGTGGGTCCAATAGCGGTCGATCACGGCCGGGTCGGTTTCCTCCACCAGCGTTCCGTCGATACAGGCGAAGAGATAATGACCCTTGCCCGAAAACTGCGCCATCGCCGGCCCGCCGGCAGCGAGACGATTTGCTTTCGTCGTGTAGAACCAGAAGCAATGATTGGCGCCAGGATCGAGCTGCGCGGTCATGGGCAAGCTGTGTTCGTGCGAACCCTGCAAGCCAATCATCAGAAAGGGGCTTTCCGACAGCTCGGTCCAGAACCGATGGCGGATATCGGACTCGTTGCTCATCCTCATTCTCCTGTTCATCAAAACATGAGATTAATCGTCAGCCGATAGCGAAGTTCCCCAAAAGCCTGTCAGGAAGCTTGATCTTGCGCAAGCTTCTCTCCACATAACGGCCATGCTGATCGAGACCGAAACAACGCCCAATCCGGCGACCGTCAAGTTCATCCCCGGCCGGGTGGTCATGGGCATGGGCACGCGCGACTTCGCCACGCCCGAGGAAGCCGAAGCATCCCCGCTTGCCTCCGCGCTATTTGGTCTGGGCGATGTCACGGGCGTGTTCTTTGGCGGCGATTTTATTTCGGTCACCATCGCGCCGGGCGCGCAGTGGAGCGACGTGAAGCCGGAGATATTGTCGATCCTGCTGGATCACTTCTCCGCCAACATGCCGCTGTTCACGCCAGGATCGGCGGGTGAGATCTTCATCCCCGAGGAGGAAGAGCAATTTGCCGATGATCCCGCCGATGCGGAGATCGTCGCTCAGATCCGCGACCTGATCGACACGCGCGTGCGGCCCGCCGTCGCGAATGACGGCGGCGACATCGTCTATCGCGGCTTTGATCGCGGCACGGTGTATCTGCGCATGCAGGGCGCCTGCTCCGGGTGCCCATCATCGACAGCCACGTTGAAGAACGGCATCGAGCAGTTGCTGAAACATTATGTCCCCGAGGTGACGGACGTACGCGCCGTCTGAAATCGGCGATGTGGCGTTTGGCAAATCGATCCCGATCGACTAACCGCTTGTCCTAGCCCATCACGCCCATTCCGGGCTTCTCACAGGGGATTTTCTTGCGCACTCTCGTCATCGACACCGCTACGCAGGCGCTGTCCGTGGCGCTGCTCGATGACGGCGAGACGATCGGCCAGTTCCATGAGATCGTTGGCAGGGGTCATGCCGAAGCTTTGGTGCCGGCGATTGCCGCGCTGCCCGATGGCGGGCGGGCCAATGCGATCGCGGTGGACCTGGGACCTGGAAGCTTCACCGGCGTCCGCATCGGCATAGCGGCCGCGAAGGCGCTTGCCCTGGCCTGGTCCCTTCCCCTGCATGGATATTGCGCGCTTTCGCTGATCGCGGCCAAGGCGGCCCAAAGTGACGAGCATCAGGATGGAGCACCCATCGCGGTCACCATCACCGGTGGGCATGGCGAACTGTTCTGGCAGTCTTTTGAATCCGATGGCCTGACCGCCATCACCCAGCCAGCGTCGACGCCGATCGCGACGCTGGCCACGATGCTGGACCAGCCGGTGATCTTCGGGACGGGCGCCGAAGCGTTGGTGACGGCGCGTGGCCATGGCGCCGCCGTCAGCCTTTACCCCAACTCTTCCGATTTTCCGCTCATTGCGGGACTTCCGGCGCTGCCGCCCTCCCCCATTTATTGCCGGGACGCGGATGCACAGCCCATGCCACAGCAGGCCCGGTCATGATTCCGGGCCTGGTTCTGGACGTGTATGAGGATAGCGAGCGCAATGCGATGGCCGACGCAATGGACGTCATGGCCCAAGCGTTCGATCCTGCATATGGAGAGGCGTGGACGTTGCCGCAGTTGTCCGGCGTCATGACGATGCCGGGCACCTGGCTGACCATCGCCCGTGTCGATGCGGCGGCGTTGGGTTTCGCCCTCGTACGGTCGGTGCTCGACGAATGCGAATTGTTGCTATTGGCGGTCCATCCGGCATGGCGCGGCAAAGGCGTCGGCCGCAAGCTGTTGATCGACAGCCTAAAGACAGCGCGACGCCGCGGCATAACGTCCATGAACCTTGAAGTCCGTGCATCAAATACAGCGATTAAACTGTATGAAAAAACAGGATTTGAATATGTACATCGGCGTCCCGGTTATTACCGGGGAGCCGACGGACAACTTTACGATGCCCTCAGCTTTCGTATAGAAATGCTAGGATAGACTGGATCCTCCTTGCTAAACGAAGGATCAGGGTATAACGCCGCCATACCGCTCCTGAAAACAAATTCAATTGGGCGGGTCGCAATAAATTCAGCATTCGCGGGATACAAGAAATGGACATTGAATCAGCCCAGAGCGAGCTGCTCATTACTTTGACTTCAGATATTGTTGCAGCACATGTTTCCAACAACAGTGTCGCCGTATCCGACGTTTCGACGCTTATCCAGAACGTGCACACCGCCCTTTCGGGCTTGACCAAGCCTGCCGCTGCGCCGGAAGTAAAGCCGGAACCGGCTGTGTCGGTGCGTTCTTCGATCAAGCCCGACTATATTATCTGCCTGGAAGACGGCAAGAAGCTGAAGATGCTGAAGCGGCACCTGATGACCCATTATCAGATGACGCCCGAAGATTATCGCGCGAAGTGGGGCCTGCCCGCCGACTATCCGATGGTCGCGCCCAACTATGCCGAACAGCGCCGGACGCTGGCGAAGAAGATCGGCCTCGGCACGAAACGCCGCCGCACGCGCTCCAAATAAGGGGCAATCGCGGACATCCGTCTTGCAAAGGGGCGCATTTGCCATGCGCCCCTTTTATAATGGCGTCGATGTCGCTAGATTTCGGCTGACGATTTGACACTCCTAACGAGCGAGCCCGCATGAACCGCAAGATCGATGTAGAAGCCCTATGCCATGAAAAGGGTCTGCGCATCACAGAACAGCGCCGCGTGATCGCTCAGGTTTTGAGCGACGCGGTTGATCATCCCGATGTCGAGGAACTGCACAAGCGGTCATCCACCATCGACCCCGGCATTTCGATCGCCACCGTGTACCGCACTGTTCGCCTGTTCGAGGAAGCGGGGATTCTGGAGCGGCATGATTTCGGCGATGGCCGCGCCCGTTATGAAGCCGCGCCCGAAGCGCATCATGACCATCTGATCGATGTCGAGACGGGCAATGTCATCGAGTTCGTCGACCCGGAACTGGAACAGTTGCAGAAGCAGATCGCCGAGAAGCTGGGCTTCCGCCTGGTCGATCATCGCATGGAATTGTACGGCGTGTCACTGGAACGCAAGAACTGACAGCCTTGCGGCGGCTGCGCTTTTTTTACCGCTTGAACTGGCTGGCGGCGTCGCTGCTGCTTTGCCTGATCCCACATTTGTTATGCCGGGCGGTTGGCGTCCGGTCACACTGGCCCCGCCGCTTTCTGGGCATGGCGGCACGAGCGGTGGGCGCGCGGGTGCGGGTGGATGGCCACCCCTTTCACGGCGACAGCTTCATCATCGCCAATCATGTCAGCTGGATCGACATATTGGCTTTGGGCGGCAAGAGCGGCGCGGCCTTTGTCGCGCATGACGGCATTGCCGGATGGCCAGTGATCGGCTGGCTTGCGGCGCAGAATAACACGCTGTTCGTGGCGCGAAACCGGCGGGGTGCGCTGGGCGGGCAGATCGAGGCGTTGCGCGCCGCGCTCGCGGGGCATCAGCCGGTCGCTCTTTTTCCAGAAGGAACAACGAGCGATGGACAAGGCCTTCTGCCCTTCAAGCCTTCGCTGCTGGCGGTCCTGCTGCCTCCACCGCGCGCGGTGATGATCCAGCCGGTGCACATCGACTATGGGCCGGCGACGGATGAGATCGCCTGGCACAGCGATGAACCGGCAGGCAGCAATGCCAAGCGGCTGCTGGAGCGGCGTGGCCGGATCGACGTAACGCTCCGTTTTCTGGAGCCTTTCGACCCCGCACTATATCCTGATCGCAAGCAATTGGCCGCCGTGACGCGCGAGCGGATCGCCGCAAGCATGAGCATGCACCTGCCGCCTTTCGCTCCGCTGTCGCCGCCTGTATAGCTGGACCACATGAATCGTAACGACGCCCCCAAGACTCCAGCGACATTCCACGTCAAATCCTTCGGCTGCCAGATGAACGTCTATGATGGCGAGCGCATGGCCGAGATGCTGGGCGAACGGGGCATGACCGCTGCGGCTGATGGGGCGGAGGCGGATCTCGTGATCCTCAACACCTGCCACATTCGCGAAAAGGCGGTGGACAAGGTCTATTCCGACATTGGGCGGTTGAACCGCGAGGATGGGACACGGCCGATGATCGCGGTCGCTGGCTGCGTCGCGCAGGCGGAAGGCAGCGAGATCAGCCGCCGGGCCAAGAGCGTCGATATCGTGGTGGGTCCGCAGGCTTATCACCGGCTGCCCGACCTGATCGACAAGGCCGGGCGCGGCGAGGAAGCGGTGGATACAGATATGCCGCTGGCGTCCAAATTCGGCGCGCTCCCCGCACGGACGAAGCAGGCGCGGCCCACGGCTTTCCTGACGATCATGGAAGGGTGCGACAAATTCTGCACCTATTGCGTGGTGCCTTATACGCGTGGGGCGGAGATCAGCCGCACCTGGAGCGCGGTGCTGGACGAGGCGAAGGCGCTGGTCGACGGCGGCGTGCGCGAGATCACGCTGCTGGGGCAGAATGTGAATGCTTGGGAAGGCGAGGACGACAAGGGTCGCATGCAGGGCATGGACGGCCTGGTCCGCGAACTGGCAAAGATCGGCGGGCTGGAGCGTATCCGCTACACGACCAGCCATCCCAACGACATGAGCGACGGGCTGATCGCGGCCCATGGCGATGAGCCCAAGCTGATGCCTTTCCTGCATCTGCCGGTGCAGTCGGGGAACAACCGCATCTTGAAAGCCATGAACCGCAGCCATGATGCGGAAAGCTATCTGCGGATCATCGAGCGGGTGCGGGAGGCCCGGCCTGACATCGCGCTGTCGGGCGACTTCATCGTCGGCTTCCCCGGCGAGACGGATGCGGAGTTCGAGGATACGCTGAAGATCGTCGAGCAAGTGCGCTATGCGCAATGCTATTCGTTCAAATA
>JAEZCS010000040.1 GCA_023433445.1 Pseudomonadota bacterium
GCAATATCGGGTGCGGATCCATGGATCGGTTCGTACAGGCCCTGGTTGCTGTCGTTGAGGGTCGCCGAAGCCAGCATGCCGATCGATCCGACGCACATGCTCGCCTGATCGGACAGGATGTCGCCGAACATATTGCCTGTCACGATGACGTCGAACTGGCCCGGATCACGCACCAGCTGCATCGCGGCATTGTCCACATACATGTGGGACAGCGCGACATCGGGATATTCGGCCGAAACCTCGATCACCACGTCGCGCCACAGCTGGCTGGTCTCCAGAACATTGGCCTTGTCCACCGAGCAGAGCTTGCCCCGGCGCGCGCGCGCCGCCTGGAAGCCCTGGTGCGCGATCTTGCGCACCTGCTCTTCATTATAGGACATGATGTCGTAGCCTTCGCGCAGCCCTTCAGGCGTCTTGCGCATGCCCTTCTCGCCGAAATAGACGTCGCCATTGGTCTCGCGCACGATCAGCAGGTCGATGGCGCTCGCCACCTCCTTCTTCAGGGCAGAGGCGTCGGCAAGCTCCGGAAACACCTTTGCCGGGCGAAGGTTTGAAAACAAACCTAGCGCCTTGCGAAGCCCAAGGATCGCCTGCTCCGGCCGCAAATGCCGTTCCAGCGAGTCGCAATCGGGATCACCGACAGCGCCGAACAAAATCGCGTCCGCACGCCGGGCGATATCCAGCGTTTCGGGCGGCAACGGGTGGCCGACCGCTTTGTAAGCCGCGCCGCCAACCAGCCCTTCCTCATAGGTCAGACCATCGATCGCCAGCGCATCGAGCACGCGCCGCGCCTGTGCGATGATCTCCGGGCCGATACCGTCTCCAGGGAACAGGGCGATCAACATGGCGCGAAACTCCTTCAATGTCGTGGCCGCCCCTTATGAAGCCGCCGCGCCTCACGCAACCGCTCTTTTCAATCGGTCGACCAGCCTTTCCCTCGCGGCAAGCGTGTCAGCCCGCCAGTCGGTCAGCACCGCCCGCTCCAGAAAGAAGCCGGTCAACTGCAATCCATCCACTATGCTCGGCCAATCGCCGCTGCCCCCTTCCAGTAGAAAGCGCGGCAATGGCAACAGCCGGCTTTCATATCCTGCCGCACCTGCTCTGCTGACAGCCGCCGCACTACGCGGGCTCACAAAAGCCAGATCGTCGTTGCCGCCCGTCGCCGCGCACCGGCCAAGATCGAGTCCAAAGCCCAATTCAGCCAGCATCAGCAGTTCGTAGCGCACCAGCGCGGCGCCCCATCCCCGTGCCGCAGGCGCGGCATCGATCGCGCCAAGGACGCCGTCCAGCGCCTGATAGAGCGCGGGATATGGCGTTCCTTCCGGCAATGCCACGGCCGTCAGGGCACATATCCAATCGATCGCAGCAGCCGGTAACGGCTCGGACAATAAAGGCGCGCGGCTATGGTCCAGCTCGACCGTCAGCCCGGCAAGCTGGTCTTCGGTTCGGGCCCGAAACTCGGCCTTGACCAGATTCCCCGGCAGCAGCACGGGGCGCAACGCGCGGGATCGGCCACCGCGCACATAACCGGCCAGCAAGCCATGGTCGGGGGTCAAAAGGCGTGCGATGGCGCCATGTTCCCCATGGGCCCTGACCCCGCAAATCAGGGCAGGAGTGATAAGCACAGCCATCCGACATCCTTAGCGCCCCCTCTTTCGCCGCGCCATCGCGTTGGTGGCCGGATAAAAGGTTGATATATGTTGTTTCTGTCGCGCGGCTGTGGTGAAACATGCTGGTGGGAGTCGGGGGACAAGCCACCATGTTGAATATGCCCAAGGCGTCATCGTTCGTGATGGACCGCCTGGTGCTTTGGTTGGGTCGATCACCGACGCTGGGTTTCGCCATATCCCGCGTCGCCTTCGCTGTTGCCGCCACTTGGCAGATCAGCGCGATGTTCGACCCCGAACCCGAGTTCGCGCACAGCATTACACTCATCCAGGGCGGCCTCTGGCTCTGGACTGCCCTTGGCGTTGCCCAGCATGTGCTGTCGCCGCCGCTGTGCCTGTTGCTCCGGCCGCTGACCTTGATCTTGGACGCGATCATCTTCCTGACGGTGATCACGCTTTGCCAACCCCTGCAGATCGCTGCGCTTGCCTGCCTGTTCTTCGTCGCCTGGTCCGCTTCCGAACGCTTCGGTCGCGGCTCGATCATCGTGCTGGCACTTTGCCTTATCCTGGCGTTCCTGGCGAGAGGGTCCTACGAGCCCTGGGAGGCTGAACGTCATCTCCCTGAGGTTGACCGCGCGATTGATGGGATCACGGTCATCATCGGCTGCACCATCGCTGCGGCAATGCTGAGCATGTCGATCCTGGAACGGCGCCTGATCAACTGGTCCGAACGACTGCAAGCTGTAGGGCTGTCTTTTCAGAAATCACTGCCGCGCTTCGTAGTCGAACAGATATCGGAGCTTATGGCGGCTCGCTATTGTGCGTTCATCTGGCAGGTCGGGGATGGCGCATTTCACTGTGAACTCGTCAATGCCGATGGCGTCCGCACGGTCGCCCTGCCACCGCAACAACTCGCAGCTTTGACCGAAATCTCGCCCCCGGACGCGCCTTTTGTCTACGCTGGTCAATCGAGCCGTCTGCTCATACGCAGTCGCCTGGGGATAACGCGCACTGAAAGATCCGCGAATCTCGTCGACATCGTGTCAAACCTCTGGGGTCCGGGACAAGGCGTGAGCTTCCATGTCCAGGCTGGAGAATTGCGCGGCCGCCTATATGCCGGCACGCGCCATGGCTGGTCCCCCGCGGCGCTGCTCCGTGCGTTGCGCGTTCAGGAAGGACTTGAACTCTTTCTCGAGCGGCATTTCTTCCTGCTTGCATGGCGGGACCGGACCTTTGCGGAGGCACGGCTGGCGCTGAGCCGCGATCTCCATGACAGCGTTCTTCAAACACTTGCCGCACTGCGCGTTCGCCTCGTCACCGCACAACATGGTCTGGCCGCCCTGGACGCGCCGCATCAGCTTGCCGAGTTGGCCGCCATGGAGGAACTCGTCACGGCCGAACAGGCACATCTGCGCCGCTTGCTCAATGTCACGGACGCCCGGCGAAGCGACGTGGATCTTATTCGCGATGTCGAGGCGTGCTGCCGGTTCATCGCCCTGCAATGGGGAATTGAATGCCGGCTCAACCCGATCAATCAGCCCATGATGGTCACGTCGGAAACAGCCGCAGAGGTCGAATTCCTGCTTCGGGAAGCCGCTGCGAACGCCGTGAAGCACGCCGCAGCCCAGCATATCACCGTCTCACTTGCCAAGGCGGATGATGAGATTTTGATCGCGCTGAAAGACAATTCCGGCGCAGAACATAGCGAACGGCAAAGCTATACCGGTGACTTCGAACTCCAGTCGCAATCCATCATGAAGCGGTTGGGAAAGATCGGCGGCACCGCCTACTTCCACAACTTAAGCATGAATTCACTAATTTCGATCAGACTTCCTTCATCCCTGCCGAGGTCCCCGATATGATGGCTCAGATTGCAATAGTAGACGACCACCCGATCTTTCTCGACGGCATGGCGCAGTTTCTGAGCTCACATGGACATGATGTCGTCTTCTGCGCTCGCTCAGTCAGCGAGGCGATCGCGCGCCTTCAGGCTGATCAGCCGGACCTGCTCATTCTCGATGTCAGCATGAAGGACGGCGGCGGCCTGGCCATTCTTTCAGCCATTCGGGAAAGCGGCAGCAACGTGCCTGTCATCTTCATGACCGTCCACATCCGCCCTGACCAGACCCTGGAAGCGATCAAGCTGGGCGTGGATGGCGTCGTGTTGAAGGATAGCGATCCCAAGGATCTTCTTGCCTGCATAAATGAGGTTCTGGACGGCAATAAAAGCATCTCGCCGACCGTGATGGAGCAGGCCCTTGTGCACAGCATCTCCGCGCCATCGAACGAAACCAACAGCCTCGCGGCCCTTACCGAACGGGAGCTGGAGATTGCCGGGCTGATCCGCGCTGGCCTGCGCAACCGCGAGATCGCTGCGCGATGCGGCCTGACCGAAGGAACGGTCAAGGTGCATCTCCACAGCATCTTTCAGAAGCTGGGCATCAAATCCCGCTCGGAACTGATCATCATGATGTTGTCGATCGACAGCGACATACCGGCCGTTGGATTGCACTGACGGCCTGATCTGCCTTGCGACGCCCAACGCCGCATTTGAGCCTCATCAACCGGCGCTCAGGCTGAACCTGTCTACGCCGGCCTGACAAGAAAGAGGCCAAGTCTAAAGGAGGGACGTCGCTATCCAGCAACGTCCCAATTTTCAAGAACGACGGGTGATCTGCTCCATAGTCACCCAGCCTTCGACATAATTGGCATAATATAGCCCGAACAGCACAGCGGACAGGATTGTCGCACGAACGACCACAATGCCCGGACGAAAATTGCTGGGCGCGCTGTCTGCCTGCCCCGTCAGCAATACTTCACCTGTCTCATCGGGGGTGCGGATGCCCAACGGCAAGACGATGAAAGCGCTGATCACCCAGAACAGCACATAAATGGCGGCGATCGCATACCAGTTCATGGCGAGCAGCCTTAGGCGCGAATGAGCAGCACGTCCACCACGGGCTTCTTGCCCGTCCAGCGTGTCGCCGTCCGTCGTACCGCCAGACGCACCCGCTCGCGCAGCGCCTCTTCTTCTTGCGAGCCCTTGCCGACCGCTTGCGCCGCTTCATCCGCGGCTTCGGCCAGGAACGCGTCCTTATCCTCTTCCACCGGCACGCCCTGGGTGCGCAGCGCTGGCTCACCCATCAGCTTGCCTTTGCGGTCCAGCGCCACCGCGACGCTGATCTGGCCATGCAGCGCCACCTTGCGCCGCTCGTTCATCGTCGATCCGTCCGCCGGCAGAATCACATCGCCATCCAGGACGAGCCGCCCGGTCGCTTCATGGCCAATGATCTCCGGGCCATTGGGCGCGAGCCGCAACAGATCGCCATTGGACTGCACAATCGCGCTCGGGACACCACTCGACAGCCCAAGCCGCGCCTGCTCCGCCATGTGCCGCCGTTCGCCATGAACCGGCAGCAGGATCTGCGGCCGCACCCAACGATACATGGCCTCCAGCTCCGGCCGCCCGGGATGACCCGAGACATGCACTTCCGCCTGACGATCCGTGATCATCAGCACGCCCTTCGCCGCCAGCGCATTTTGAATGCGCCCGATGGCGATCTCATTGCCCGGAATCTGCTTGGACGAGAAAACGACAAGGTCACCGGTATCGAGCTTGATCGGATGACTGTCGAACGCGATCCGCGACAGGGCCGCACGAGCTTCCCCCTGCCCACCGGTCGCGATGATCATCACCTCGTTGCGGGGCAGCGCCATCGCGTCGTCCCAATCGACCGTGGGGGGGAAATCCTTCAGATAGCCCGCCGTCCTCGCGGTCGAAATGATCCGGTCCAGCGATCGTCCTGCGACGCACAGCTTGCGCCCCACGGCATTCGCCACTTCGCCCAGCGTCTGCAAGCGCGCCGCGTTCGAGGCAAAGGTCGTGACCAGCACCCGCCCCTTCGCGCCGGTGATGGTCTGCATCAGCCCTTCGCGCACGTCCCCTTCCGAACCGCTCGCCTCGGGATTGAACACGTTGGTGCTGTCGCACACCAGCGCCAGCACACCTTCATCGCCTATCGCCGTCAACTCTTCGGGCGTCGAGTGCTGGCCCAGCACCGGCTTCTCGTCGATCTTCCAGTCGCCCGTGTGGAACACGCGCCCATAGGGCGTATCGATCAAGACCGCGTTGCCCTCCGGGATCGAATGAGCCAGCGGCACGTAGCGGAACCCGAACGGCCCCAGCGCGAAGCTGCCCTCATTGTCGATCACGTTCAGCTCGACTTCTTTGGAAAGGCCTTCCTCTTCCAGCTTCAGCCTGATCAGCCCGGCCGTGAAGGGCGTCGCATAGAGCGGCACGCCCAGGTCCGCGGCCAGATAGGGTATCGCCCCGATATGATCCTCATGCCCGTGGGTCAGTACGATGCCCAGCAGATCCTCACGACGCTCCTCAATGAAGGACAGGTCCGGCAGCACCAGCTCGACGCCCGGATATGCCGGATCGGCAAAGGTCAGGCCGAGATCGACCATCACCCATTTGCCTTGGCAGCCGTAGAGATTGACGTTCATGCCAATCTCTCCCGACCCGCCAAGGGCCAGGAAGAGCAGCTCGTCTTTAGGTGTCATCAGTTCTTCAAACTCCGTTCGTACAACAGCGCCAGACCCAAAATGGTGAGGTCAGGCGCGATCGCATCGAAAATTTCGCTATTCTCATCGAACAGGACAGCAAGGCCACCTGTCGAAATTACTTTGGCGGGACGACCGATTTCAGCCCGAATCCGGGCGACCAGCCCTTCCATCATCGCCACATATCCCCAGAATACGCCGATGTGCATCTGCGCTTCGGTGGTCCGACCGATAACCGAACGGTTTTCTGGCGGCGCAATGGCGATCTTCGGAAGTTTGGCAGCAGCCGCTACCAACGCGTCGAGCGACAGGTTGATACCCGGCGCAATAATACCACCCTTGTACGTCCCCTGATAGTCGACGACGTCAAAGGTCGTTGCCGTCCCGAAATCGATGACGATCAAATCGCCTTCATACAGATGGTGCGCGGCAATCGCGTTGACAACCCGGTCCGCCCCAACTGAAGCAGGCTCCGCCACATCCAATTCCACGCCCCATTCGACCGGCGCCTGCCCTGCTACCAGAGCGCTGGCCTTGAAATATTTCTCTGCCAAAACCTGCAGATTATGCAGCGCGCGGGGCACGACGGTCGCGATGATCACCGCGTCCACATCCGCGATGCTATAGCCCTCCAGCATCAACAGCTGGTTGAGCCACACCGCATATTCGTCGGCAGTGCGCCGCGGATCGGTTGCGATCCGCCAGCGGGCGCGGATCTCCCGCCCGTCCAACAGCGCGAAAACCACATTGGTATTGCCCGCGTCGATCGCGAGAAGCATGGCCCGTCCCCGGATATCAGATGAGAAGGATGTCGCCCGCATGAATGGCACGGGTGTCGCCATTCGCCAAGCGGAGGATCAGCATACCCTGCTGGTTCAGCGTATCGAAAGCGCCCTCAACTGTCTCCCCGTCAGGCTGCACCACGCGCATCGCAGTGCCCGTGGGATGAGCGTTCACCAGCCAGTGCCCGCGCACGGGCTCCAGCCCTTGAGCCCGCCAGACGGCTAGCCAATGTGCAAACAATTCCGACAATCTTTCCAGAAGCGCTCCGGCCTCCGCGTCGGCGGCACCCTGCGCTGCCAAGCTTGTGACGGGCCGGTCAAGCCCTGTCGGATGCCCCACAACATTGATGCCAATCCCCACCACGATGGCCTCACCGGCCCGTTCCAGCAGTATGCCCGCAATCTTCGCGCCATCGACCAGGACATCATTGGGCCATTTGATCTGTGCCTGCCCATCGCACAACGGAGCGACGAGCGCATGAACCGCATTGGCCGCGACCAAGGCAAGCAGATGGGCAGGCGGATCACCCGCCCGCAGCCGCACCAGCGTGGAACAATAGAGATTGCCGACAGGACTTTCCCAGGTCCGCCCCATGCGACCCCGACCGCCTGACTGACAGCCCGCCCGCAGCCACGTTCCTTCCGCCACGCCCTGGTCCGCCAACGCCAGCATATCGGCGTTGGTTGAACCCGTTTCTTCGACGAAGCGGACGTCGCTCAGAATAGCGACGCCGCGGCCGCAGCGCTCGCCTGGTCAAGTACGGGATTGAGCAGATAACCGACAACGATCACCACCGCGCAGGCAGTCAGAATGACATTCTCGACCGCCCCGCCCCGCGCTTCATAAGCGGCGGCCGGCTCGTCGAAATACATCGTCTTGATGATCTTCAGATAATAATATGCCCCAATCACCGAAGCCGCGATGCCGAATACCGCCAGCGCCGTCAGCCCGGCCGCAACCGCCGCATCGAACACCAGGAACTTCGCCCAGAAACCGAACAGCGGCGGGATGCCCGCCATGGAGAACATGAAGATCGCCAGCGCAGCGGCCAGCCCCTTGCGCGACTGGGACAGGCCAGCCAGGCTCGCGATGGTCTCAACCGGACGGCCTTCAGCATCACGCATCTGCAGAATGCAGGCAAAGCCGCCGATCGTCATGACGACATAGATCGCCATATAGCTCATCGTCGCAGCGACACCGGCCGGCGTCGCCGCTGCCAGGCCGATCAACGCGAAGCCGACATTGTTGATCGACGAATAGGCCATCAGGCGCTTGATGTTGGTCTGGCCGATCGCAGCCACGGCACCGAAAATGATCGAAGCCAGCGCCACAAAAATCACGATCTGCTGCCAATCCAGCCCTGCCGGACCCAGCGCCTCGATCGCGACACGGACCGTCAGCGCCATCGCCGCCACCTTTGGCGCGCTGCCGAAGAATGCGGTGACCGGGGTCGGTGCGCCTTCATAGACATCGGGCGTCCACATATGGAACGGCACAGCGCTCATCTTGAACGCCAGACCCGCCAGCAGGAAAACCAGCCCGAACAGCTCGCCCTTGCTCACGCCATCGCCGAGCGCAATCGCGATGCCATCGAAGCTGGTGCTGCCCGTGAAGCCGTACAACAGCGTCGTGCCGTAAAGCAGGATGCCGCTCGCCAGCGAGCCAAGCACGAAATATTTCAGGCCCGCTTCGGACGACCGCTCGTCCTGCTGCATGAAGCTAGCCAGCACATAAGCGGCAAGACTTTGCATCTCCAGGCCGACATACAGCGTCAGCAGGTCGCCCGCCGACACCATCATCCCCATGCCGACGCTGCTGAACAGGATCAGGACAGGATATTCCGGACGAGGCGCGCCCGAGACAAGGAAATAGCGCGGAGCAAGCAGGATGGCCGCCGCCGCCGCCGCATAGATCAGCACCTTGGCGAACACCGAAAAGGCATCCGCACGGACCAGCCCGTCAAAGGCCAGCGGACCATGCGCCATCGAAGTCGGCAAGGACAGGGCGGCAACCACCAGCGTCAGCACCGACAGCCAGTTGACGACGCGCGCCGTGCCATCGCCGCGAAAGGCGGCGATCATCAACAGCGCCAGACCGCCTGCGGTCAGGATCAGTTCCGGCAAAACCGCCAGAAGGGAAGCGGAATCAATCATCAGTGCGCCTCCCCCGACGCTGTTTCATGGGTCATTGGCGCTGCTTCTTCATGATGGGCCGCCCCTGCCGGAATGGCAGGCCCCATCTTGATCTTCGAATCCCCGACCGGAGCGGCTGCGGCAAGCCGGGCCTCCAGCGCGCGGATATCGGACCGCATCGGCGCCAGGAAGCTTTCAGGATAGATGCCCATCCACAACACGGCGGCAGCGATCGGCGCCAGCAACCACATTTCACGCATCGACAGGTCCGGCATCGCCGCCGCATCGGCATTCTTCTGTTCGCCATAACAGATGCGGCGATAGAGATAGAGCATGTAGGCCGCGCCCAGGATGATGCCCGTGGTGCAGACCAGCGCCACCCAGCTCGACACCTGGTAAATGCCCATCAGCGCCAGGAACTCGCCAACAAAGTTGCTGGTGCCTGGCAGGCCGACCGACGCCATGGTGAACAGCAGGAACAGCACCGCATATCTGGGCATGTTGATCGACAGCCCGCCGTAGCGCGCAATCTCGCGCGTGTGCAGCCGGTCGTAGATCACGCCGACGCACAGGAACAGCGCGCCCGACACCAGGCCGTGACCCAGCATCACCATCATCGCGCCTTCGATGCCCGCCTGGTTGAAGGCGAACAGGCCGACCGTCACGATTGCCATGTGCGCGACCGATGAATAAGCGATCAGCTTCTTCATGTCGGTCTGCACCAGAGCCACGAGGCTGGTGTAAACCACCGCCACCATCGACAGGCCCCACACCAGCCACGCCAGTTCCGCAGAGGCTTCCGGGAACATCGGCAGCGAGAAGCGGATGAAGCCATAGCCACCCATCTTCAGCAGCACGCCCGCCAGGATGACCGAACCGGCGGTCGGCGCCTGAACGTGCGCATCGGGCAGCCAGGTGTGGACCGGCCACATCGGCATCTTGACCGCAAAGCTCGCAAAGAAAGCGAGGAACAGCCATGTCTGCACATGCGGATCGAAATTATACGCCATCAGCGTAGGGATGTCGGTGGTGCCTGCTTCATGCACCATCCACATCATCGCGATCAGCATCAACACCGATCCGAGCAGCGTGTAGAGGAAGAATTTGTAGGACGCGTAGATGCGGTCCGCTCCGCCCCAGATGCCGATGATCAGGTACATCGGGATCAGCCCGGCTTCGAACATCACGTAGAAGAGGTAGAGATCCTGCGCCGTGAAGACGCCGATCATCAGCACCTCCATGAACAGGAAGGCGGCCATATACTCGCCCACCCGCTTCTCGATCGACTGCCAGCTCGCGCCGATGCAGATCGGCATGAGGAACACGGTCAGCATGATCAGGACGAGCGCGATGCCGTCGATACCCAGCGCCCAGGCGAAACGGCCGAAGATCGGCGCATATTCCTGGAACTGCCACTGCGCGGCGGTATCTGCCTGGTCGAAATTCGCCCACAGCAGTATGCCGAGCGCCAGATCGACCAGCGTCGCCAGCAGTGCGATCCAGCGCGCCTGGTTCGCGCCTGCATAGAGACAGGCGATGGCCCCCGCCATCGGCACTGCCATCATCAGGGAAAGGATGGGGAAGCCGTCCATTATCGTGTCATCGCCCAGGTTGCTGCCGCGGCGAGGCCGATCAGCATCACCAGCGCGTATGTGTAGAGGTAGCCGGACTGAAGCCGACGGGTGACTTTGTTGCCCTGCACGACCAGCGCGGCGAGGCCATTGGGCCCGAAGCGGTCGATGAAGCCGACGTCACCGAACTTCCAGAAGAAGCGGCCGATGGCAAAGGCAGGCTTGACGAACAGGAAGTGGTAAAGCTCGTCGAAATACCATTTGTTGAGCAGGAACTGGTACAGCACCCCGAACTCGGCGACGAACCGCTGCGGCCAGTCGGTGTTCTTGATATAGCTCAGCCAGGCGATGACGAGGCCGGTCAGCATCACCGTGAACGGCGCGAACTTGACCCAGGTCGGCACTTCATGCGCCGCGTGCATCAGATGGCTGTCGAACGACAGCGCGCCCTTCCAGAATTCGACGCCGCCCTCGGAGCCGATGAACTGGTCGTGGAACACGAAGCCCGCAAACACCGCACCTAGGCTCAGCACGATCAGCGGGATCAGCATGACCCACGGACTTTCATGCGGATGATATCCGCCCGTGCCACCATGCAGCGCATGCGCATCGGTTTCATGGCCATGCGGATCATGACCCGCATGTTCCTGCGCCGGCGCGTTGGCGTGTGCGCTGCCATGACCGTGCGTAGAGTGATCGTCATGCGTGGTTTCTTCGTCCGGCGATTCATGATGCCCATGAATTGCATGCTGGATATGCTCCGAAGCAGCCCAGCGCGGCTTGCCGAAGAAGGTCAGGAATACAAGCCGCCAGCTGTAAAAGCTGGTCAGCAACGCCGCGAACACGCCCACCAGGAACGCGCCGGTGCCATAGCCACCTGCAGCAAACGCCGACTCCAGGATCGCGTCCTTCGAATAGAAGCCCGCAAAGCCGACGCCGACAAGCGGCAGGCCCACACCCGTGATAGCCAGCGTGCCCAGCGTCATCGTCCAGAAGGTGATCGGGATCTCCTTCCGAAGCGCGCCATAATAGCGCATGTCCTGCTCATGGTGCATCGCATGGATCACCGATCCTGCGCCCAGGAACAGCAGCGCCTTGAAGAAGGCATGGGTGAACAGGTGGAACATCGCCGCGCCATATGCGCCGACGCCCGCCGCGAAGAACATGTAGCCCAGCTGCGAACAGGTCGAATAGGCGATGACGCGCTTGATGTCGTTCTGCACCGTGCCGACGGTCGCCGCGAACAGACAGGTAGCCGCGCCAATGAACGTCACGAAACCGAGAGCGGTCGGCGATGTTTCGAACATCGGCGACAGGCGGCACACCATGAACACGCCCGCGGTCACCATGGTGGCCGCATGGATCAGCGCCGACACAGGGGTCGGACCTTCCATCGCATCCGGCAGCCAGGTGTGCAGGCCCAGCTGCGCCGACTTGCCCATCGCGCCGATGAACAGGAGCAGGCACAGCACCGTCATGGTATCGAAGCGGTAGCCCAGGAACCCGATAGTCGAACCGGCCATCGTCGGCGCAGCTTCCAGAATTTCCGGGATCGATATGGTGTCGAACACCAGATAGGTGCCGAAAATGCCGAGCATGAAGCCAAGGTCGCCGACGCGGTTGACCACGAATGCTTTGATCGCGGCGGCGTTCGCGCTCGGCTTGCGGAACCAGAAACCGATCAGCAGATAAGAAGCCAGGCCGACGCCTTCCCAACCGAAGAACATCTGCAACAGATTGTTCGCGGTCACCAGCATCAGCATCGCGAAGGTGAAGAGCGACAGATAGGCGAAGAAGCGCGGCTGATCCGGCTCCTCCTCCATATAGCCCCAGCTATAGAGGTGGACGAGGCTCGACACGCTGGTGATGACCACCAGCATGACCGCCGTCATCGCGTCAACGCGCAACGCCCATTGGGCATCGAAGCTGCCAGACTGGATCCAGGTGAAGGCCGGAGCGACATAAGGTTCGGCATTGCCGGTCAGGAAGCTGATGAAGATCGGCCAGCTCAATGCACAGCTGATGAACAGCGCGCCGGTGGTGATGATCTTTGCGGGGAGATTCCCCAGCGCCTTGTTGCCAAGGCCCGCGATGACAGCCGCGATGAGCGGGAGAAGGACGATAAGCTGGATCATCGAGCTTTAGCCCTTCATCCGATTGATATCATCGACGGCAATGGTGCCGCGACCGCGGAAATATATGACGAGGATGGCAAGGCCGATGGCCGCCTCACCCGCCGCGACGGTAAGCACGAACATGCTGAACACCTGTCCCACCAGATCGCCGAGGAAGGCGCTGAAGGCAACCAGGTTGATGTTCACGCTGAGCAGGATCAGTTCGATCGCCATCAGGATGATGATGACATTCTTGCGGTTGATGAAGATGCCCAGCACCCCCATCACGAACAGGATCGCACTTACGACCAGATAGTGCTGAAGGCCGATCACAGCTCCACCCCCTGCCCCACGGGCTGATTGACGTTGCGCACGGCATCCTGCGGACGGCGGCGGTTCTGACGGGTAATGTTCTGGCCCTTCACGCCGCCCCGTGCACGGTGGGTCAGCACGATCGCGCCGATCATCGCGACCAGCAGCACGATGCCTGCCGCCTCGAAAAGGAAGATGTAACGCGTGTAAAGCAGCGTTCCGATCGCCTTGATATTGGACATTTCCGGGTCAACCGGCGCAGCGCGTTGCGCCAGCTCGATCGGTCCAGCGCTCCAGATGCCGATACCCAGCACGATCTCGGCCAGCAGCACCAGTGCGATCAGCATGCCAAAGGGCAGGTAATCGACAAAACCGGCTCGCAATTCCGCGAAATCAATATCGAGCATCATGACGACGAAGAGGAACAGCACGGCGACCGCGCCAACATAAACGATGACGAGCAGCATCGCGATGAACTCGGCGCCAACCAGGACCATCAGCCCCGCCGCATTGAAGAACGTGAGGATCAGCCACAGCACCGAATGAACCGGGTTGCGCGACAGGATCGTCAGCGCGCCGCTGCACACCACCAATGTGGCAAACAGGTAAAAGGCAAGCACGTGAATCACAGGATCATATATCCTCTTCGATCGGGTCGCGGCTTAACGATAGGGGGCATCGGCGGCAAGGTTCGCGGCGAGTGCGCGTTCCCATTTGTCGCCATTTTCTAAGAGCTTCGCCTTGTCGTAGATAAGCTCTTCGCGAGTTTCGGTCGAAAACTCGAAATTCGGCCCCTCGACAATGGCATCCACCGGGCAGGCTTCCTGACAGAAGCCGCAATAAATGCACTTCGTCATGTCGATGTCGTAGCGCGTCGTACGGCGGCTGCCATCGTCGCGCGGTTGCGCCTCGATGGTGATCGCCTGCGCCGGACACACAGCTTCGCACAGCTTGCACGCGATGCAACGCTCTTCCCCGTTGGGATAGCGGCGCAGCGCATGTTCACCACGGAACCGGGGCGAAATCGGATTCTTTTCGTAGGGGTAGTTGATGGTCGCCTTGGGCTTGAAAAAATATTTCAAGGTCAGGGCGTGCGCCTTCACAAACTCCCAGAGGGTGAAGCTCTTGACGTAATAACCGAGGCTCATAGTGCGCCTCCATAGCGCGTCAGCATGAGGAAGCCCGACACCAGGAAGATGAAGAAGAGCGACACGGGCAGGAAGATTTTCCAGCCTAGCCGCATCAACTGGTCATAGCGGAAGCGGGGAACCGTCGCCTTCACCCAGGAGAAGACGAAGAAGAAGAACAGGATCTTGGCGAACAGCCACAGGATGCCGGGCACATAATAAAGCGGCGCCCAGTCGATCGGCGGCAAATAGCCACCCCAGAAGAGAATGGCGTTCAGCGCGCACATCAGAAGGACGTTCGCATATTCGCCAAGCCAGTAGAGCGCGAAGGACATGGACGAATATTCGGTCTGATAGCCCGCGACCAACTCACTTTCCGCTTCGGTCAGATCGAAGGGCGCGCGAGCCGTTTCGGCCAGCGCCGAGATGAGGAACATGATGGCTATCGGGAACAGCAGCGGATTGAACGCATGGCCATTGATGAAGCCATAATAGCCGCGCTGGCTTTCGACGATCGTCGTCAGGTTGAAGCTTCCCGCCCACAGTACGACGCAGACCAGGGTAAAGCCGATCGACACTTCATAGCTGATCATCTGCGCGCTCGCGCGGATCGCGGAATAAAACGGATATTTGGAGTTTGAGGCCCACCCGGCCAGCACGATACCGTACACGCCAAGCGAACTGACCGCGAGGATGTAGAGCAAGCCGACATTGATGTTCGCCAGCACCACGCCCGCCTGGAACGGGATCACCGCCCATGCGATCAGCGCCACCGTGAAGGTGATGATCGGTGCGATCAGGAACAGCGCGCGATTGGCGGCAGACGGGATGATGGTTTCCTGCAGAAACACCTTGGCGCCATCCGCGAACGACTGGAGCAGGCCGAAGGGGCCCACGACGTTCGGACCACGGCGCAGCGCCATCGCCGCCCAGATTTTGCGATCGGCATAGATGATCATAGCCACCGCCAGCATCAGCGGCAGGGCGATCAGCAAAATACCGATGACGGTGGACAGCAGCCAGGCGCCATTGAAGGGCATGCCCAGATCTTGGAAGAAAGCAGTCACTCTGCGGCCTCCGCGAAGCTCTCACCATGGATCAACTCGGCCGAGCATTGCTGCATCGTCGGGCTGGCACGGCAGATAGCGTTGGTCAGGTAGAAATCCTTGATCGGCGAGCCGAACTCACCGCTGGCTCCAGTCGGCAGCGATGGCACGGACCACCCATAATCAGCGAGGCCTTCGACACCCAGCGCCGGAACCGCCTTCACCATCTCGGCGCGCAGTTCATCGAAGCTGTCGAACGGCAGCGTGGCTCCCAGCACTTCAGACAGAGCGCGCAGGATCGACCAATCTTCACGGGCATTGCCCGGCGCGAACACAGCCTTTTCACCGCGCTGCACCCGGCCTTCCAGATTGACGTAGGTTCCCGCCTTTTCGGCATAGCTGGCGCCCGGCAGGATCACGTCCGCCGCATGCGCGCCCTTGTCGCCATGATGGCCGATATAGACCTTGAAGCTGTCGTCGAACGCCGAATAATCAACCTCGTCAGCGCCGAGCGAAAAGAGCAGCTTCGGCTTGGCCGCAGCCACAGCCTTGACCCCACCCTGCGTCGCATAACCCAGCATCAGCCCGCCCATACGCGCCGCCGCGAAGTGCAGCACATTATAACCGTTCCAACCATCCTTGATCAGGCCCAGCGTATCGACCAGCGCCAGAGTGTCGCCATGCGCGCCGTCCTTGGCCAGCACGCCGCCGCCGACAATCATCGCCGGGCGAGCAGCCTCGCCGAACGCTTGCGTTACCGCTTCCGGCAGCTTCGCCAGCAACGATGCGTCATTGCCCAGCCATTCGACCTTGTAGGTCAGGTCAACCTGCGGCCCAATGGCGAAAACCTTCGCGCCCTTCTTGATCGCCTTGCGGATACGCGTGTTCACCAGCGGCGCTTCCCAGCGCAGGTTGGTGCCGACGAGCAGGATCGCGTCTGCGGTCTCAATGCCGTTCAGCGTCGTGTTGAAATTCACCGCCGACAGGCTCGACACATCATAGGCCAAGCCCGTCTGACGCCCTTCCAGCATCGAACCGCCCAGCTTTTCGACCAGCGCCTTGCCCGCGAACATCGTCTCGCAGTCGAGCAGGTCGCCCGCCAGCGCCGCAACCGAACCGCCATGCTTAACCGCCGCGATGGCGGCAAAAGCCTCGTTCCAGGTCGCCGGAACCAGCTTGCCGTCCTTGCGGACATAGGGCTTATCGAGCCGCTTGCGCACCAGGCCGTCAACATTGTGCCGGGTCTTGTCGCTTGCCCACTCTTCATTCACGTCGTCGTTGATGCGCGGTACGGCGCGCAGAACCTGACGGCCACGGCTATCCAGACGGATATTGGTGCCCACCGCATCCATAACGTCGATCGCCGGGGTCTTGCGCAGCTCCCAAGGACGCGCCTCGAACGCATAAGGCTTTGAAGTCAAAGCGCCCACGGGGCACAAATCCACCACATTGCCCGAAAGCTCGCTCTTCGCGGCATGTTCGAGATAGGTGGTGATCTGCATATTTTCGCCGCGATAGATCGCGCCGATTTCCGGCACACCCGCGACTTCCTCGGCAAAGCGCACGCAGCGGGTGCACTGGATACAGCGGGTCATGACCGTCTTGACGATCGGACCCATATATTTCTCGGTAACGGCGCGCTTGTTCTCGTCAAAGCGGCTCTTGCCACGGCCGTAAGCGACCGACTGGTCCTGAAGGTCACACTCACCGCCCTGATCACAGATTGGGCAATCGAGCGGGTGGTTGATGAGCAGGAACTCCATCACCCCTTCGCGCGCCTTCTTGACCATTTCGGTCTGCGTGAAGATTTCCTGATTGTCCGCAGCCGGCAGCGCGCAGCTTGCCTGCGGCTTGGGCGGTCCAGGCTTCACCTCGACCAGACACATGCGGCAATTGCCCGCGATGCTCAGCCGCTCATGATAGCAGAAGCGCGGAATTTCCTTCCCCGCCAGCTCGCAAGCCTGCAGGACAGTCGCGCCCGCCGGGACTTCGAGTTCTACGCCGTCTACTTTGACCTTGGGCATGATTACTCCGCTGCCTCCATGACGGGGGCGCTACCCTTATTCTCGTTGATCCGCCGCTCGATCTCGGGGCGGAAATGCCGGATCAGCCCCTGGATCGGCCAAGCCGCCGCATCGCCGAGCGCGCAGATGGTATGGCCTTCGACCTGCTTGGTGACCTCGTGCAGCATGTCGATCTCGCTGATGTCGGCCTCACCCGAACGCAGCCGCTCCATCACGCGCCACATCCAGCCGGTGCCTTCACGGCACGGCGTGCACTGGCCGCAGCTTTCATGCTTGTAGAAGTAGGACAGACGGCTGATCGCGCGGACGATATCGGTCGACTTGTCCATCACGATGACGGCGGCTGTGCCGAGACCCGAACCCAGCGCCTTCAGACCATCAAAGTCCATCGGCGCGTCCATGATCTGTGCGGCCGGCACCAATGGCACTGACGATCCACCGGGGATCACCGCGAGCAGATTGTCCCAACCGCCGCGAATACCGCCGCAATGCCGGTCGATCAGCTCCTTGAAGCTGATGCCCATCGATTCCTCAACGACGCAGGGCTTGTTCACATGGCCGCTGATCTGGAACAGCTTCGTGCCCTTGTTATTCTCCCGCCCGAAGCTGGAAAACCATTCAGAGCCACGACGCAGGATCGTCGGCGATACCGCGATCGACTCCACGTTGTTCACCGTGGTCGGACAACCATAGAGCCCAGCACCCGCCGGGAAAGGCGGCTTCAGGCGCGGCTGGCCCTTCTTGCCTTCCAGGCTTTCGATCTGCGCGGTTTCCTCGCCGCAGATATAGGCGCCAGCGCCGCGATGGACGAAGACGTCGAAATCATAACCGGAACCGCATGCGTTCTTGCCAAGGAAGCCCTTTTCATAGGCCTGCTCAACGGCGGCGAAGAGCACCTTCGCCTCATAGATGAACTCACCGCGAATATAGATGTAGGCCGCACGCGCCCGCATCGCGAAGCCCGCGACCAGCGCGCCCTCGATCAGCTTGTGCGGATCATGGCGGATGATTTCGCGGTCCTTGCACGAACCCGGCTCGGATTCATCGGCATTGATGACCAGGAAGCTCGGACGGCCATCCTTGCTTTCCTTGGGCATGAAGCTCCACTTCATGCCGGTCGGGAAGCCAGCGCCACCACGGCCGCGCAATCCGCTAGCCTTGATGCGCTCGATGATCTCGTCCTGACCGATCTCCAGCAGCGCCTTGGTGTTATCCCAATCGCCACGCTTCATCGCCGCGTCGATGCCCCAATCCTGGAAGCCATAGACGTTGGTGAAGATGCGGTCCTTGTCGGCCAGCGGCGCGATGACGTCGCTCATTACCGCGCTCCCTCTTTCCATTGGCCCCTATAGTCATGATTCTGGGAAACCATTTCCTTCAGCGTCGTCGGCCCGCCTTCGGGGCAGCTCGTCTGACGCTCAATCTGCGGCCCGATCTTGGGCTGCTTGCCAGCGGCGAGATCGTCGAGGATCGCGCTCATGCTGTCATA
>JAEZCS010000063.1 GCA_023433445.1 Pseudomonadota bacterium
TCCAGCGACCTCCTGTCCAAATGGTATGGCGAAAGCGAGCAGCAGATTGCCCGCCTGTTCGCCCGCGCGCGGCAGGTGGCGCCTACGGTCATTTTCATCGATGAGCTGGACAGCCTTGTCCCGGCGCGAGGCGGCGGGTTGGGCGAACCGGCTGTGACAGAGCGGGTGGTGAATACCATTTTGGCCGAAATGGATGGGCTGGAGGAGCTGCAATCGGTCATCGACATCGGCGCGACCAACCGGCCGACACTGATCGATCCTGCGTTGCTGCGTCCGGGCCGCTTCGATGAGCTGATCTACGTCCCGGTGCCTGAAAAGGCGGGGCGCAAGCGCATCCTTGCCATCCACACCGGGAAGATGCCGCTGGCCGACGATGTGGATCTCGACGATCTGGCCGAACGGACCGAGCGGTTCACCGGCGCGGACTTGGAAGATCTGGTGCGCCGCGCGGGCCTGATTGCGTTGCGCCAGTCGCTGTCGGTCGAACGCGTCGAGCAGGCGCATTTCAACGAGGCGCTGGAAGAAACCCGCGCTTCGGTGACGCCTGAAATGGAGCAGGAGTATGAAAAGATACAGTCCCAGCTGAAGCAAAGCGCCATGCGGGTCGACCCGATCGGCTTTGTTTCGCCGGGGATGCTCCGTTCGCGCGAGAGCCAGCCTTAACAAGGGCTAACGGATTGCGGATTGAACCCATCCGCAATTTGCGCGTTCGCTTATCCATGACCGGGCCTTGAGCCCACCCGCGCAAAGCGGCTTGCAAGGCTCGCCGTTATTTGCAAGGCCCATGCAGAAGGCAAACAGGCGAGTATTGATGGCCTCCATTCCCCTAAAGACTAAAGCAGCTCCGGCCTCATTCCTTGGGCAATGGAGCTTGTTCTTCCGCCAGTTCGTGAAGCATCCCGGCATGATCGGATCGGTGATCCCATCCTCCCCCGCGCTGGTGAAGAGCATGCTCGATCAGGTGGACTGGCAGCGCACTCGGCTGTTTGTGGAATATGGGCCAGGCGTCGGCACCTTCACCCGGCCAATCCTGGAGCGCATGCACCCGGACGCCAAGCTGTTGGCGATCGACCTAAACCTCGACTTCGTGGCCTGGCTCGACGCGCAGATCGATGATCCCCGGCTGCGGGTGGTTCACGGATCGGCGGCGGACGTTCGCCGGTTCATCACCGAGGCAGGGCATCAGCATGCCGATTATGTCCTGTCCGGTATCCCCTTCTCGACCTTGCCGGAAGGCGTTGGGGAGCTGGTCTGCGCGGAAACGCAGCGCGCGCTGCGGCCGGGCGGGGAATTCCTGGTCTATCAATATTCGGCTTTCGTCCGGCGGCTTCTCACGGGAGAGTTCAACGACGTTGCGGAGCGTGTCGAATGGCGCAACATCCCGCCTTGCCGCACCTTTCGCGCTAAAAAGGCGGTCAGCTTGGCCCAGGCGGCTTGACGAGCGTTTGACTGGCGCCGCAGGTTGCGGCGCCTTTCGCCGGCCCCGGCTTTCATGCTAAGGGCGCGGGCGAAAGGCTTGAACAGATGAATGACCTTACCCAGACTCCCGAAATGCTCATCGCCGCGATGGGCGCACGTGCCCGTGCAGCCGCCACGACGCTGGCCAGCGCAAGCGACGCGCAAAAGATCGATGCTTTGCGCCGCGCCGCACAGGCGCTTCGGGATCAGGCGCCGCAAATCCTTGCCGCCAATGCGCGTGACGTGGAAAATGCCGCTGCCAATGGTCTCTCGCCAGCCATGCTCGACCGGCTTCGCCTGGACGAAGCTCGGGTGGCAGCGACCGCCGCTGGCGTCGATCAGGTCGCAAGCCTCGAAAATCCGCTTGGCAGCGTCATCGACAAGCAGGTCCGGCCCAACGGCATGGAACTGTCGCGTGTGCGCGTTCCCCTGGGCGTGATCGGCATCATCTATGAAAGCCGCCCCAATGTGACCGCCGACGCAGCTGCTCTTTGCCTGCGTGCGGGCAATGCCGTCATCCTGCGCGGCGGCAGCGAGGCGAAGGAAAGCAATCGCGCCATCCACGCCGCCATGGCGGAGGGCATTGCCGCTGCGGGATTGCCCGCCGACGCGGTGCAGCTGGTACCGACAACGGATCGCGCCGCCGTGGGTGCATTGCTGAAGGCGTCGGATTTCATCGACCTTATCGTACCCCGCGGTGGCAAGAGCCTGGTCGCGCGCGTCCAAGAGGAAGCGCGTGTGCCCGTGCTCGCGCATCTCGACGGCATCAATCACAGCTATGTCGATGGCGCGGCCGATCCTGACATGGCCGTCAAGCTGATCGTCAATGCCAAGATGCGCCGGACAGGCATTTGCGGCGCGACCGAGACGGTGTTGATCGACAATGCCTTCGCTTCCGCTCCTACCATCGTTAAAGCGCTGCTCGACGCCAAGTGCGAAGTGCGCGGGGACGCGGCGGTGCAGGCGCTGGACGAGCGTGTCATTGCGGCATCGGACGAGGATTGGGATACCGAATATCTCGACGCCATCGTCTCCGTGCGGCTGGTCGACGGTCTGGACGAAGCGCTCGCTCATATCGCCGCTCATGCCAGCCATCACACCGACGCGATCATCACCGAAGACGCGCAAAAGGCGGAACGCTTCCTCAATGCCGTCGATAGCGCGATCGTCATGTGGAACGCCTCCACCCAATTTGCCGACGGCGGCGAGTTCGGCCTGGGTGCGGAGATCGGCATTTCGACAGGCCGCCTCCACGCCCGTGGCCCGGTGGCGCTGGAAGGCCTCACGACCTACAAATGGCTGGTGCGCGGAACGGGGCAGACGCGGCCGTAATTTTCGCCAGCTCCCCCGTTTGGCCTTGAACCCTTCGACAGGCTCGGGGCGAACGGGGTGAGAGGGATGGGTGTCAGCCTTTCACCACCTCATCGATAGCCTTGAGCTTTGCCAGCAGCGGCCCCATCCAGTCCAGCGGCAGCATGACCGGCCCATCGGAGGGAGCCCGGTCCGGATCATCATGCGCTTCGGCAAACACCGCCGCGACGCCCGCCGCGACCGCGCTGCGCGCCAGCACAGGCGCAAATTCCCGCTGGCCTCCGGACGCTGACCCCAATCCCCCTGGTTGCTGCACCGAGTGGGTCGCATCGAACACCACCGGATAACCGGTCTCGCTCATCACCGGCAGGGATCGCATGTCGCTGACCAGCGTGTTGTACCCAAAGCTGGCCCCGCGCTCAGTCAACAGAATGCGTTCATTACCGGTCGATGCGACTTTCTGCGCCACCGCAGCCATGTCCCAGGGCGCAAGGAACTGCCCCTTCTTCACATTGACCACAGCGCCCGTCCGTCCGGCGGCGAGCAACAGATCCGTCTGACGGCACAGGAACGCCGGGATCTGCAGAATATCCACCGCCTGCGCCGCTGCCTCCACCTGACCTGCCTCATGCACATCGGTCAGCACAGGGCAGCCCAGCTGCGCCTTCACGTCGGCCAGGATCGCCAGCCCCGCATCGATCCCCACGCCGCGCTGCCCCGACACGGATGTCCGGTTCGCCTTGTCGAAGGAGGATTTGAAGATGAACGGCACGCCCGCCTTGCGCGCGACATCCCCCAGTTTCTCCGCCATCATCATCGCATGATCGCGGCTTTCAATCTGGCAGGGCCCCGAAATCAGGACGAACGGCAGGTCATTACCAATCGTAATCGGCCCTGTGGAAACATGCTTGAGAGTGGTCATGTCGCTCACTTCGGCGCTTTCACGAAGCGGCGCAAGAGCTGTCCCCGCCACGGACCCTTGCCGGGATGATAGTTCCAGCAGAACCAGCCAAAGACGAGGCAGGCAAGAAGAGAGGGCAGCGCCATCGGGTCGCCATTACTGCGCATGTGCCGGTAAAAGGCGAAATCCGCCCGCCATCGGTCGCGCTCGCTGCCTCCGCCGTTGATGCCATAGGCATTGTCATGTTTCCGGCAGCCGATGTTTCGGTTGTATTTGCGGTGATCTATGAAATAGCAGTAATCGCGTTCGGGTGTCGTCATGGCCCGATGTGGAACAGGGCCGTGCAGAAGTTCAAGCGTAAAGTCTTCTACCTTGGCGGTTTTGATCCGCGCGGGGTGCGTTTTTATCACCAACTCTACCGTGAGCAGGCGGAGCGCTATGCGCGCCTGTCAGGCGAGCAGGTGGAGGTAAGCGCGCGCCGTCCAGGCCCGGCGTCGTCCGCGATCTGGACCGTCACCAATCACAGCGCCGGGGTCGAGACCGATTATGAATTCCTCCGGTGGGAGGATCTGGTCGGGAAGGTGTGGATTCGCAATCCGCTGCTCCTCGCCTGGCGATCGATCGCCACCTATTCCGCCCATGCCCGGCACATGCAGTTCCTGCGCATGCGCAAGCTGCGGCCTGGGCCGGTCATCACTATCCTCTACCCGCCGCTGCTCGCCGTCCTGATCCCGTTGGCGCTAGCGCTGATTCCGGCGTTGCTCCTGTCTTTGCTGATGCCATTCTGGGCGTCCGCTTTGATTGGCATAGGCATCAGCGCGCTAGTGTCGGGGCGATTGCTTAACAAACTAATCGTGCCGTGGCTGCTCCGCTTCATGTATTACAACCACAGCGTCGCCGCGCGCGGACCGGGCGAAGACATGAATGCTCGCCTCGACCAGTTCGCCGCCCGCATCGTTGAGGAGATGGATGGTCCATGGGACGAAGTCATCTTTGTCTCTCACAGCAACGGCACGGTTTACGCGATGAGCGTCCTTCGCCGAATCCTCGAGCTGCGCGAAGGCAAGCCCTTGCCAGACAACTTCACTGCTCTCACGCTAGGGCAGGTCATACCCGTGATAGCCTTGCGCAAGGACGCGCGCTGGTATCATGCCGATCTCAAGGCGTTGGATGAAGGGCAGTTCCGCCTCGTCGATCTCTCCGCGCCAGCAGATGGGGCGGCTTATTATGATGTCCACCCGATCCGCCTCGTGTCGGATGGCTGCGCCGCCCGCGTCGATCTGCTCTCACCGCGCTTCCATCTCTTCTACTTGCCCGAAAATTATCATAGCGGCTGGTCGAACAAATATGAGGCGCATTTCGATTATCTGCGCGTTGGCGATCGCCTCTCGCCGGTCGACTATGTCAGCCTGACAGCAGGTTGCCGCACAGTCGATGAAGCCATCGCTGCATTCAAGGCCCTCTCGTGACCGAACCTTTCACTCCGCCCTATCCGCAGCCGCCGCGCACCCGCCGGGGCCTCGTCAAACGCTTCCTGCGCGGCTGGCACAGCTGGATCCATGTGCTGTTCGAAAAAAGCTACACCATGAAGCTGGGCGAGATCCGCATGCCGGGGCAGACCATGTATATCGCCAATGAATTGCCGCTGGTGGACAAGGTGCTGCGCGGTGGCACTGCCTTCCCCAAACATCGCGAGCTGGTGCGCAACCTGTCGCCCCTGATCGGCAACAGCGTCTTTTCCGCGAATGGCGAGGATTGGGAAAGCCAGCGCGCGATGGTGAACCCGGCCTTTGCCCATACCGCGCTGCATCGGTCGATGCCCCTGATGGTCGCGGCAGCCGACGATCTGCTCGCGCGCATCGATGCCGCCGACCGCACGAAGCCGGTCGATATCGACCCGATGATGACCCATGTCGCGGCCGATATCATCTTCCGCACGCTCTTTTCTGAAGCGCTGGACGAGCATCGTTCCAACATCATCCACAACGCCTTTGGCCGTTTCCAGCGTTACGCCCACAGCGCATCGATGCTCCGCCTCTACGGATTTCCCGCACGTTGGTTCGAACAGCGGTCGCTCAAACCCGCAAAGGCGATACACGACGTATTCCGCCCGATCGTCGAGGCCCGCTATCAGGGCTTCCACGAACGCGGAGAGTCCCCGCACAAGGATATTCTCCAGTCGCTGATCGAGGCGAAGCATCCGGAAACCGGCGATCCCTTCACCCTGCAACAGGTGATGGATCAGGTTTCTACCGTATTCCTCGCCGGCCACGAAACATCTGCCAGCACCATGACGTGGGCGCTCTATATGCTGGCGGAATGCGCCCATATCCAGAATGCGGCGCGTGCCGAAGTAATGGCGCTGGCAGGCGAGGAGGCGTTCACTGCCGCGATGCTCAAGGACATGGGGCATGTCCGCAACATCTTCCGCGAAACGCTGCGCCTCTATCCGCCGGTTGCCTTCTTCCCGCGTGAAGTGCCGTGCCCGATGCCCATGCGCGACAAGCAATTGGAGGAAGGCGCGATGCTGGTCGTCGCGCCATGGCTGACCCAGCGGAACAAGGATAATTGGGGCTGCCCGCACAGCTTCGACCCCGACCGCTTCGATGATCCCGCCAATGCCGAGATGGTGAAGCAGGCCTGGTTCCCGTTCGGCCGCGGCCCCCGCGTCTGCGTCGGCGCAGGCTTCGCCCAGCAGGAGGTGATGACCGTGATCGCCAGCGTCCTGCGCCGGTATCGGCTGTCTGTGCCGGAAGGATTCAAGCCCGAACCGATCAGCCGCCTGACGATAAGGCCGAGGACGGGCATGAAGCTGATGTTCGAGGCGTAATTTGTTCCCCCTCCCGCCAGCGGGAGGGGAATAAGACTAGCGCGCAGACCATGACCTACCCCTTGATCCGCTCCACCATCACCTGCCCCGCCGCCCGCTCGCGCACATAGCGTCGCTTCAGCACGACGCTCGCCACCAGAAGGGGCACGCCGATCATCATGCAAATCGCCCCCAGCATCGGCGGCCACAGCCCGAAAAGGCTATGCACGTCCAGTGCGGATGGCGTCAGCACCAGCAAAAACCCGGCAGTCAGCAGCCACAGCCCCCACCGCCTTGGTCGCACCGCCACCATGCGCATTTCATGCCGATGCGCCTTGCGGCCTTCCTTGGTGGACAGATCATGATGCTTCATCACCTGCCATAAAAGCGGCAAAGCCCGTCGCATGTCCAGCGCAATGGGCTGGCGTAAGCGAACCATTTGAGTTATCGACACTCCATCCCCGGGGGACCGCTCACAGGCGGTTGAGAGGCGGCTGATGTGGCTGCGACCCGTTGAACCTGATCCGGATGAGACCGGCGTAGGGAGGGACGGCTTGTCACCGGCATGTCCGCATCCTCCTTCCGCCCCGCGAAGAAGAGGAGGACGGAGCTGCCATGGATACCATCTCCATCCTCACCCTGCGTCTTTCCGAAGCGATTGGCTTGTATATGATCGTGATGGGCGCCAGCGGTCTCATGGCGCCATCGCGTTGGCGGGCGATAATGGACGATCTGGAACGCTCGCCCGGCCTTGTCATGGCGGTCGGTTTTCCCGTTTTCGCGGTCGGCGCGGCCCTCGTCCTCATTCACAGCATCTGGACCGATCCACTTGCCGTCATCGTCAGCCTGATCAGCTATGTTGCGCTGGTCGAGGGCGCGCTGCTGCTCGCCGTGCCCGCGCCGCTGCTCCGCCTCGGCCGATGGTCGCTCCATTTCACCCGTGCCTGGGCAGCCGTCTCGGTCCTGCTCGGTCTCCTCCTCTTCGTCGCTGGCCTTACGGGCCGCGCTACCGTTATCGCCTGAAAGGAACCATCATGGCAGACATTCCAGCCCGCACCGAAATGCGCGTCACTACCGGTCCCATCCGGGGCAGCCGCAAGATTCATGTCGGCCCGCTCAAGGTCGCCATGCGCGAAATCGACCTTGAACCCGGCAGTGGCGAGCCCCCCGTCCGTGTCTATGACACATCCGGCCCCTATACCGATCCCGATGCGCGCATCGACATCATGGCGGGCCTGCCTACGCTCCGCCGTGACTGGATCATCGGTCGTGGCGATGTCGAGGAATATGACGGCCGCGCGATCAAGCCGGAAGATAACGGCCTGAAGGGCCCTGACCGGTCGGGCGGCGTCCAGCCGTTCCCGCATGTCGTGAAGCGTCCCTTGCGCGCCAAACCGGGCATGAACGTGTCGCAGATGCACTATGCCCGTCGCGGCATCATCACGCCGGAAATGGAATATGTCGCAGAGCGCGAGAATCTGGGTCGCGCCCGCCTCGCTGAATATGTGCGCGACGGCCAGGACTGGGGCGCGGAAATCCCCGATTATGTGACGCCCGAATTCGTCCGCGATGAGGTCGCCCGTGGCCGCGCCATCATCCCCAACAATATCAACCACCCGGAATCGGAGCCGATGGCGATCGGCCGCAACTTCCTGGTCAAGATCAACGCCAATATCGGCAACAGCGCGGTTGCCTCTGACGTGGCGAGCGAAGTCGACAAGCTGGTCTGGTCGATCCGTTGGGGCGCTGACACGGTCATGGACCTTTCCACCGGCCGCAACATCCACGACACGCGCGAATGGATCATGCGCAACTCGCCGGTCCCGATCGGCACCGTCCCCATCTACCAGGCGCTGGAAAAGGTCGGCGGCATTGCCGAGGAACTGACCTGGGACATCTTCCGCGACACGCTGATCGAGCAGGCCGAGCAGGGCGTCGATTATTTCACCATCCATGCGGGCGTGCGCCTGCCCTACATCCCGCTGACCGCCAGGCGAGTCACCGGCATCGTCTCGCGCGGCGGCTCCATCATGGCCAAGTGGTGCCTCTCCCATCACAAAGAGAGTTTCCTCTACACGCACTTCGAAGAGATCTGCGAGATCATGCGCGCGTATGACGTGAGCTTCTCGCTGGGCGATGGCCTGCGCCCCGGCTCCATCGCCGACGCGAACGACGCCGCGCAATTCGCCGAACTCGAAACTCTGGGCGAGCTCACGCAAATCGCCTGGAAGCACGGCGTGCAAGTGATGATCGAAGGCCCCGGCCACGTGCCGATGCACAAGATCAAGGAGAATATGGACAAGCAGCTGAAGGTCTGCGGCGAGGCGCCCTTCTACACGCTCGGCCCGCTCACCACCGACATCGCGCCCGGATACGACCATATCACCAGCGGCATCGGCGCCGCGATGATCGGCTGGTACGGCACCGCGATGCTCTGCTACGTCACGCCCAAGGAGCATCTCGGCC
>JAEZCS010000124.1 GCA_023433445.1 Pseudomonadota bacterium
ATGTCGATGGCTGCGGCATAGTCGCCCGCCATGATCAGTTTCTTGAACTTGGCCGATCCGGTGACGTTGGTGCGTTCACCGATATTGACGAAGGTGGCGGTGGATTGGATAGTCATTTTTATTCGTCACCCCAGCGAAGGCTGGGGTCTCCCGATCTAGAGCGCGCCCCTGGGGGCACGAGATCCCAGCTTTTGCTGGGATGACGGTACATCTTACGCGGCGATATGCATGGGCTCCAGCCCCGCCAACCGCGTCACCACCGGCAGTTCAGGCACTTGCCTGGGCTTATGCCCCGCCAGCGCCTTCGCCACCGCACCGATATGCCCGGGCGTCGTGCCACAGCAGCCACCGACCATGTTGACCAGTCCCTCATCCACCCACTGACGGATCAGCGAAGCCGTCGTCTCCGGCAACTCATCATATTGCCCCAGTTCATTGGGCAACCCGGCATTGGGATAGGCCAGAATCAGCGTATCCGCATTCTTCGCCAGCTCGGACAAATAAGGCCGCAGCAAGTCCGCCCCGAAGGCGCAATTTACCCCGATGGTCAGCGGCTTCAAATGCCGCAGCGAATACCAGAAGGCATTGATCGTGTGTCCCGACAGGTTCCGCCCGGACATGTCGGTAATCGTGAAGCTCAGCATCAACGGCACGGGCCGCCCCGCCGCCGCCTCGGCCTCCCGCGCCGCCATGCCCGCCGCCTTGGCGTTCAGCGTGTCGAAACAGGTTTCGACCAGCAGGAAGTCCACCCCACCCTCGATCAGCGCATCACACTGCTCGCGATAGTCGGCCTTGAGCGTATCATAATCGACCTCACGATAGGCCGGGTCGTTCACGTCCGGAGAGATCGACAGCGTCTTGTTCGTCGGCCCGATCGACCCCGCCACGAAGCGCGGCCGCCCGTCCTTAGCCGTCGCCGCCTCGCACGCCCGACGAGCAATCTGCGCCGCCGCGATGTTGATCTCCCGCACCAGATGCTCGCAGCCATAATCGGCCATCGCGATCTTCGTGGACGAGAAGGTGTTCGTCTCAATCATGTCCGCGCCCGCGTCCAGATAGGCGGTATGAATGCCCTCGACGATGTCCGGCCGGGTCAGGCACAGCAGGTCGTTATTGCCCTTCTGGTCCTTCGGCAGGTCCAGATGCCCGCGATAATCCGCCTCGGTCAGCCCATGTTTCTGGATCGACGTGCCGTAGCCGCCGTCGAAAATCATGATCTTTTCCGCCGCAACGGCACGGAAGCGTTCTTCGGCGGTCATGCCGTCTTCTCCGATTGGGCGGGCCTCAGGCCAAGCAGATGACAAATCGCATAGCTCAGCTCCGCCCGGTTGAGCGTATAGAAATGAAAGTCGCGGACACCGCCCGCATAGAGCTTGCGGCACAGTTCCGCCGCCAGCGTCGCGGACACCAGTTGCCGCGCGGCGGGCAGATCATCCAGCCCTTCGAACAGCTTGCCCATCCAGCCAGGCACGTCCGTATTGCACATTGCCGACATGCGCTGGACCGCCGCGAAATTGCTGACCGGCATGATGCCCGGGATGATCTCCGCATCGATCCCCGCCGCTGCCACCGTGTCGCGGAAGCGGAAGAAGGTTTCCGGCTCGAAGAAGAACTGCGTGATCGCCCGGCTCGCGCCCGCGTCCAGCTTGCGCTTGAGATTGTCGATATCGCTCTGCGCGCTGGCCGCGTCGGGATGCGTCTCCGGATAAGCCGCCACCGAAATCTCGAAAGGGTGGCGCTTGCGCAGCCCTTCGACCAGCTCTGCCGCGCCCTTATAGCCTTCCGGATGCGGCTCGAAATGCTTGCCCGCTTCCGGCGGATCGCCGCGAAGCGCGACGATATGCCGCACGCCCGCTTCCCAATAGGCATCCACCACCTCGTCAATCTCAGCCTTGCTCGCTGCGACGCAGGTCAGGTGCGCGGCGGCGGAGAGCGGCGTTTCCTTCGCGATCCGCGCCACCGTATTATGCGTCCGCTCACGCGTCGAACCGCCCGCTCCATAGGTCACCGACACGAACTTCGGCGCCAGCGGCGTCAGCGTCTCGATCGCGGACCACAGCTGCTCTTCCATCTTCTCCGTCTTGGGCGGGAAGAATTCGAAGCTCACATTCAGGTCGCCCGCAAGGTCCGCATAGAGCGGTGCGTCCAGCGCCCGCCGGGCCTCTTCGACGGAGGGGAAGGAAAGTGTCATGCGGAAAGTCGTCCTTCATGTCGCAGGATGCGCGCGCCACGGCGGCGTCCCAGCCATAATACTACCGTCAATTCCTGGCCGGGCAGTACCTCCACCCGCTCCAGTTCCAGGCCCGCTTGCGCGAACCAGCTTTCGATCTGCTCATCGGAAAAGCCGAGCCGCGCATGTTGATCGCGCAGCCGCAACTCTTCCCTCTCATGCGCGGCAAAATCGGCGATCAGTACCCGGCCGTCCGCCGTCGTGACACGCGCAGCCTCTGCGATCACCGCTTCGGGCGCCTGCGCATAGTGCAGAACCTGATGCAACACCACCGTGTCGGCGCTGCCCGGTTCCAGCGGAAGCGCGCCAAAATCGCCCAGCACCAGCGCATATTTGTCCCCGGCGTCGTGCGGCAGCTTCGCCCGCGCCAGCCGCAGCATGTCGGGACTGCGGTCCAGCGCGGTTACCTGCTCCGCCGACGGGCCGAACAGCTCGATCATCCGCCCCGTGCCGGTGCCGATGTCCAGCAAATGCCCGGTCGCTTCCGTTCCCATCAGCGCCGTCATTGCTGCCTCGACATCCACATCGGGCACATGCAGCGACCGGATGGCGTCCCATTCCTCGGCATGTTCTGCAAAATAGCTTTCCGCCGCGCGCGACCGGTCCGCCCGCACCGCCGCCAGCCGCGCAAGGTCCGCCTTCTGCCACAAATCCTCGCTTTCGGAGGGAACCAGCTGATCGAAAAGCGTCAGGAAAGGCGCGATGGCGGCCGCTTTCCCCAGCCGCAGAAAAACCCAATTGCCTTCCTTGCGCCGCTCGACCAGACCGGCTTCGGCAAGGATGCGGACATGGCGGGATACGCGCGGCTGGCTTTGCCCCACGACTTGCGCGATTTCACCGACCGCCAACTCCATCGCGCGCAGCAGATAGATGATGCGCAGCCGCGTCGGATCGCTCAAAGCCCTGAAGATGTCGAGTGCGGCGGTCATCACCTATGCATATAAAGAAATCTTTATATACGTCAATGGCGATTGCCCGAATTGCACCATCTGCCTGGGCTAAAGCCCGTAAATTGGCGAGTCGCATGAATGGGATTGCCATGCGTAGCCCAATTCATTACGAATCGGCCCCGCAGGCGCAAAGGGGGGTGAACTTTTCTCCGAGAGTGGTCTGCATTGTTTTTATCTCTGAGAGGGGTTTGCCCATGTCCAAGTCGATTGCTCTTTCGCTCGTTCTCGCCGCATCGCTCGGCCTCGCCGCTTGCTCGAAGGGCGAAGAAAACGCCGCAAATGCTTCGGCCAATGCTGCTGAGAACGCTTCGGATGCTGCTGACAACGCCATGATCGCCGCCGAAAATGCTGCTGCCAACGCTGCCAATGCTGCTGAAAACGCCAGCAACACTGCTGCGAACGCCGCTGCGAACGCGATGTAATTTCCCTCCTCGGGATTTTCGGAAACAGGGCCGCCCGGCAACGGAGCGGCCCTTTTCTTTTGGGAAGCATCCCCCTTAAGAAAAGGGCCGCCCTTATTCAGGGCAGCCCTTTCCTATTTAACGGTGAGCGGCTGATCAGCAGTCGCGATCGATAGCCCGGCCGGCCAGCGCACCCACGCCTGCACCGACGATCGCACCGGTCGTGCCGTCGCCCCGGCGACCATAGCGGCCACTGCCCTTGCCGATTTCATTGCCCAGCAAGCCACCAGCGATCGCACCTATGATCGTGCCACCGGTGCCATTGTCCCGGCAGCGATAGCCGCCGCGATAGCCGCGATAATGGTTATTACGGTAGTAGCGATCACCACGATCGCCTCGGTAATAATCGCCACGATAGCCGCGATAGCCGCGATCACCACGATAATAATCGCCGCGCTCATAACGGCCCCAGCCGTCCCGGGCCTGGGCAGGCGCTGCGGTAACCGCGAAGGAAGCAGCGCCCATTGCCAGCGCCGCCCCCATATTGATCAGAAACTTGGTCTTCATGGCGTGCTCCTCGATAATCTTGCGATCGACGCGCGGGCCTTTGCTGCCCCACTTTCGATTGCACCCTTTTTGACCGATTCGGATTGAGCCAAGCCTGAATGGGCATGTCAGCCACCGTTCAGATAAAAATGAGGGGCTTCCCCATTATTGACGCTCACCCAGCCTCACTCCGATGGGCGCAAAAGAATAAAAGCTCACGGCGGTCGCACAGAGTAGCAATCAGCCGTTGGTGGAGCAGGCGGGATTGCCTATGGCGTGGCGATGCACCGCATTCTGATCGTCCTGTTTCTCGCGATCCTGCTTTTACCAGCGCCCCACAAGAACAAGCCGGAACTGTCGAAAGCAGGCCCGCTGCTCGTCACGGCGCGTCCCCTCCCCCTGAATTCGGCAGACCCTTCCGACAGAAGCGTTGGGGCGCTCGATTATATGGGAGGCTGGCACCTTAGCAGCCCGCATCACGGCTTTGGCGGCATATCCTCCCTCCTCGTCGACGCACAGGGTCAAGTGCTGGCACTCAGCGATTCCGGGACGCTTATGGGCTTCGCTCTGACGCAGAATGCAAAAAGCAGGCATTCCTTCATCGCGCCGCTGCCTATCCGGTCGCAGGATAAGGATCAGCCTTGGTGGGCATGGGATTCAGAGGCGATTGCCCATGATCCTGTCACGGATCGATATTGGGTCGGTTTTGAAATGCTCCAGCGCATCTGCCGATACGCACCGGGATTTTCGCGAGTGGAGGCGTGCCGAACCTGGCGGGAGATCGAAGCATGGCCTAAAACGGGGTCGATCGAATCCATGGCGCGTCTTCCCGACGGCCGCTTCCTGGTGATCGCGGAAATGGGAATGATGGCTGATGGAAGCCATGACACCCTGCTTTTCGGGGCGGACCCGGCAGAAGAAACCACCGCGTCGCCCACACGTCTCCGATATGTCGCTCCGCGCGGCTATCGCCCCACAGATGCGGTCGCTCTCGATGATCGTCATATTCTGGTGCTGAACCGCCGCATCACATTGCGCGATCTGTTCACAGCGACGCTGGCCTTGATTGAGCTGCCTGATCGCCCAAAATCGGGAGAACGGCTGATCGCTCGCACGCTGGCCCGGCTGGCTCCCCCGCTGCTGGCGGACAATTTCGAAGGGCTCGCGGTGACTCGGGAGCACGGACGAACCATGGTCTGGATCGTATCGGACGACAATCACGAGTTTTTTCAGCGCACCCTGCTTCTGAAATTCGCCCTGCGCGGAGTGCCCGACTCTCGATGAGCAGCGACCGCCACCTGTCTCGCGCCAAATGCTTCCTCATTCCTTCAGGACGCAAAAAAGCGGCCCGTTACCAGGCCGCTTCTTAAAGCCGAAACGAATCGAACCGAATCAGGCGGCTGCAGCAGCCTGCTTCTTGACGATGTCACGCTTCAGGCGACGCGCCTTGAGCGACAGCTTTTCGTCGTTGGTCTTCAGCAGCCAGTTGTCCAGGCCGCCATTATGCTCGACCGAACGCAGACCATGGGTCGATACGCGCAGCTTGACGGTGGTTTCCAAGGTTTCGGAAATCAGCGACACATTCTGCAGGTTGGGCAGGAACACGCGCTTGGTCTTGTTATTGGCGTGGGAAACATTGTGACCCACCTGGCGACCCTTGCCGGTCAGCTCGCAAATGCGCGACATAGTCAATCAACCTTGTATTTCATGTTCGTTCGGAAAGCGGCGCCACTAGCGGGATTCCGGATGGCCGTCAACCCGTCAAGCCGGTGGATCGAACCGCTTCCGCAACCCTTTCCACCACTCGGACGTTTGCTGCCGATAGACGAAAGGAGTGCGCAATGCGACTCATTGGTGGCTTGTTGCTGATTGTTCTGCTGGTTCTGGGCGCCGGCATCGCGACCGGCTTCATCGATCTGCAAAAAACTCAGGAAGGCAGCCTGCCGAAGATCGCGGTCGAAGGCGGCCAACTGCCGAAATTCCAGGCCGACGTCGCGAAGGTCGAGGTAGGCACGCGCAACGAAACCGTCGAGGTGCCGACGGTGGACGTGAAGAAGCCCTGATCATTTCTTAAAAGTGTGAGGATGCTGTAAGGGCGGGCCGATGGCACCGCCCTTCCCCCTTCCCCTCCCAATGCGCCGCGCGCTTGAACTGGCGCGCGCCGCAGAGTTGGCGGGCGAAGTGCCGATTGGCGCGGTCGTCACGCTCGACGGCCATATACTTGGTGAAGGGGAAAACCGTAACCGCCGCGATCTTGATCCCACAGCCCATGCCGAAATCGTTGCCCTACGCGCGGCGGCAAGGCGGCTGGGCGATTTTCGCCTCACCGGCTGCGACTTGTGGGTGACGCTTGAACCCTGCCCGATGTGCGCGGGGGCGATATCCCATGCGCGGATCGCCCGCCTCTATTATGGCGCTGCCGATCCCAAGGGCGGCGCGATCGAACAGGGGCCCAGGCTTTTCACCCAGCCCCAGTGCCTGCATCGGCCCGAAGTCTATGGCGGGCTCGGCGAGGCGGAGGCGTCAACGCTGCTGCGCGACTTTTTCGCTGCCCGCCGCTGAATAGTCGATGCGGTAGAGGGCGTAGGGCAACGCAAAACCGCTCTTCAATGTCACTGGCTGCAGCCAGCCGGGAATCTCGCCGCGCATCAACCCAGCATAGAAGCCTTGCGGACTCCGCGACTGGTAAACGGTGCCTTCGGGGAAGCCAGGGCAAATCAGTAGATAAGCCGCATGATGCCGCGCAGCGATCGGCCGGAACGCCTCCGCGGTGCCATCAAAGGCATGATGCAGGTCCAATATGACCTCGCCGTTGCGGTGATAGGGGCCTGCGACGGCGCTATGATGCGTCGTAGCGATCAGGCGAGGCCCCAGATCGACCATTGTGAAGATGGTGGCAGCCGGCAGCTGATTGAGCACCTCCAGCGCTGGCAGCGACCGGCAGCGACCATTGGCCTTGTTGATCGACTGCAATCGGCTTTTCGCCTCCGGGCGCTGCGGCTTGGCTTTTTCGCCAGTCGCACCTGCCCACAACTGGTTGATCTGCGGATAAAGGGGGGTAGCAAAAGCGGCCACGCCCAGCAGCGCGGCTCCCGCGATGCCCAACACCCGCGCAAGGGGCCTGCCGAAAAATATGATCTGAATGACTCGGTACGCCGCCCATGCCGCCGCCGGAATGGCGAGCAGCTGCGCAGCGGGGCCGGCCCGCAACTGCCAAAAAAGTAGCGCGGTCGAAAACAGCATCATCAGCCCTACTGTGGCCCAGGCCCAAAGCCGGTCACTATCCCGCCGGGACTCCCACAGCGCCCACACAAGGCCGAATAATCCTGCGACCGGAATGGCCATAAGGGGCACGATCAGGCTGCGTGCCTGAACCGTGATCGGCTTCGCCTCCCGGATGTTGGCGAGCCACAGCCGCTCCAGCTCCGGCGAAATCTGGTAAGCGCCCGTCAGGCATTGCGGCCAATTCAACCATGCAAAGGCCGCGACAGCGCCGCCCACCAGTAGGCCCGCGCCCAATCTCGCCTGCCAGTTCCGAAGCGGTAGCAACGCCAACAGCGTCATCCCCGCGCCTACAGCTCCGAATATGGCCACCCAGATAGGCGAGATGGCGTCGCACACCATCTGCCGGTTCGCGTAGCTGGCAAAGAGCAGGAACAGGATCGAAATCGAACCGGCAAGGCTCAGCGCATAGGGCAACATCCGCCGCCCCGCACCTTCCTTGAACACCCAGCGCAGGGCGATCAGCGCACCGCCCGCCGCCAGATAGACGATCATTTCCATGCCGATCGTGATGGAGAGCGCACTGCTTACTCCGGCAACGACGCCGCCGCGCAGCCAATTGCGGTCGACCAGCCCCGCCAGCATCAGCACTGTCAGCGCCAGCTGCCAGCCATGGTGATCGACCCGCATGGGCAGGAACATGCTGATGCCCATCTGCGCCGCGAAGGGGGCCAATGCCGCCAGGATCCAGCCGTTGCCGCCCGCAAGCCGACGCGCGATGAAGCCCAGCCCCAGCATGAGCGGTAATAGCGGCAGCGTCGGCGCGATGGCGCAAGCAAGCCGGTCAGCCAGCCCCTGCTCCATAGACACCCGGAACAGCAGCATTAGCGCCGCGATCGGCAGATCGACCAGACGGGACCAGTGGATGTTGAAGCCTGCGGGCGGGTCCAGGCGATATTGCCTCAGATCGTACCAGCCCTGCCCTGCCAACCAGTCCCTGACCTGCAAGTAGCGCATATTGTCGTCGGTATCGTTGAGCGTCAGCCAGTGGACCGCTGGCCAGCGCGAATAGATCAGCCAGCTAACAGCCACGACCCACATCAGGAAGGTCAGCCACTTCCAGTGAACCTCCGCCCAGGCGGCCATCCAGACCAAGGCGCGCCGAGATTTATCCCGCACGGTGAAGCCGCTTTGCAAGTTCATGGGCGGTGGATTAGAGCGTTCGCATCAAATCGCAACGGGGCCTTCATGAAATTGCTGTCACGCCTGACGCCGGAACGGCAGGCCCTGTTCTGGCAGATCGTGCGCTATGGCCTCAGCGGCCTTTTCATTACCGCATGCCAAGCCGTGATCTATTGGACGCTCGCGGCCATTGCAGGGTGGCACCCACAGCTAGCCAACGTCGCCGGCTACATCGCCGCAGTGATGATCGGCTATGTGACGCACAGCCTCTTCACCTTCCGCGATCAGGGAAGCGATGGCAGCCATGCGGCACGCGGGGTCAAGTTCGTGGCCGTGTCGTTGCTGAGCTATGTGCTGAACGCCCTTTGGGTCTTTCTTTGCGTCACGCACATGCGATGGCCGGAATGGTCGCCCATCCCGGCCATGCTCTTCATAACGCCAGCAGTGGTGTTCGGCCTCAATCGCCAATGGGTATTCCGCTAGCCTCGCCTCAATGGACGAAGCGAGCCACCACGTCCCTGTACGAACGGCTGACCTTCACCTGCGCCCCCGATTCGAGCACCAGGAAACATTCGCCATTGGTGTGCGGCTTCACCTGCCGGACCTGGCTCAGATTGACGATGGTTGAGCGGTGCACCCGCTGGAAATTGCGCGGGTCGAGCCGCTTTTCCAGATCCTTCATCGTCTCGCGCAGGATAAGGGAATTGTCCGCCGTGTAGATGCACATATAGTCACCCGCGGCATCGATCCGCTCGATCGAATCCACATCGACCCGAAAGATCTGCCCCCGGTCCTTGATGTTGATGAGCTTCTCGAAACGATTGGACGACGGCGCCTCTTCATCGGCGTTGAATTCGTTCATGGCATCGGGCGCGACTTCCGCCAGCACTTCGCGCAGCTTCTCCGCTTCCTGCACCTGCTTCTTTTCGGAAAGGCGCTGGCGCACGCGATCGAGCGCGTCTGCCAGTCGGCCTTCATCGACTGGCTTCATCAGGTAATCGACAGCCTGCGCCTCAAAAGCACGAATCGCATGATCGCTATAGGCGGTGCAGAAGATGAACAACGGCGGTTCGACCTCCATCAGGCCCTGGACGACGGAAAAGCCATCGAAACCAGGCATCTGAATGTCGAGGAACACAAGGTCGGGTTTATGCGTCTTGATAGCGCGGATGGCTTCGCGGCCATTCGAGCAGGTTTCTACGATTTCGACATCCTCATGCGCTTCCAGACGGAGCTTGAGGCCTTGAATGGCCAGGCTTTCGTCATCGACGAGGATTGTTCTGATGGTCATGCGGCCACTTTCGATGGTTCATCCAGATTAAGCGGCATTTCGATATGGACCGAAAAGCCGCTTGGCGTGGAACGCGTTTCAAAGCTCTGTCGTTCCCCGAATGCCTGAATCAGGCGGTCGCGGATATTCGCCAGGCCAACGCCTGTCCCTTCGCTCATGGGAGTGTTCGGGCGAGTGAACCCCTCATTCAATCCCGGACCGCTATCTGATACGACGATCCGGACATTTTCACCGGCAGGCTGCGCCGAGATAGAGATTTCCGCCCCCTCCTCCTTGGGGGTGACGGCATATTTGATTGCATTTTCGACGAGCGGCTGGAGCAACAGGGACGGAAGTCGCGACTGCGCCACCGCCGGGTCGATGTTGAAGACAGGCCGCAACCGATCCTCGAACCGCATTTTCTCGATTTCCAGATAGAGTTTGAGCGTCTCGACCTCTTGCTCGATCGTCACCTGGGCAGTCGGCTCATTGATCAACGTGTATCGCAGGAAAGAGGACAGGCGTGACAGCATCGCATTGGCGCGATCCGTCTGCTTCAGCAGCACGAGCGTGGAAATGCTGTTCAGCGTGTTGAACAGGAAATGCGGATTGAGCTGATAGCGCAACATGGCGAGCTGCGCGCTCGATGCCTGATTTTCCAGATGCAGCAGCTGGTCCGCCTGCTCTTCCACCTGCAGATAGAAGTTGATGGCGTAATATAGCGCCGACCAGGCACCCAGCAACGTGATGCTCAGATAGAAGGCGCCCAGGAACAGCTGCACGCCAGCGGTCTCGTTCGCGCGGTGCTGGGTCGAAAACACCCAGGCGTCGATGAAGGCGACAAGGCCAGCGGCCAGCACCACCGTCAGGATCGACGCGCCCCAGGTGATGATAGGCCGCTGCTTCTGCAAAAAGCGGAAGATTACCGCGATGAGCAGCGTCACCGAATAGCCCGATACGGTCGATATCATCACCGGGATCAAACTGGAAAGCGGCTGCCCATTGGCGATAGTGGACGACCCGCGCAGCAGGAAGGCCCCTGCCCAACCAACCGATTGCAGGTTCCAGAAAGCGCGGTTCTTGTCAGCGAAAAAGGGCTGAGGCTGAATATGTTGAACAGACATCACCGCCAGCCTAGGCGAATTCAGGCGCAGGGTGAAGCCATGCGCATCATGCCGCGGTGGCAGCTTCCTGATCCATGGGCGTGACCTCGTCAGGGCAAAGCCAGACAAGGTCCTTCAACTCCAGCGGACGGCCGTCATGCGCCTGAATGGTCACCCGGCGGATAGGCTGGCCGTCCCGCTTGTCGGCCAGCACCTGGCAGGACGGCGAACCGCATCCCCACTTCTCACCCCATTGGCGCAGCGCGATCATGACGGGGGCCAGCTCCTGCCCCTTTTCGGTCAGCCGATATTCAATCTTGCGCCGGTCGCACTGCATCGGCTGGCGCAACATGATCCCATTTTCGACCAGACGTGACAGCCTGTTCGCCAGGATGTTTCGGGCTATGCCAAGCGATGACTGGAAATCTTCAAAATGCCGGATGCCAGACAAGGCGCCACGCAGGATGAGAAACGACCAGCGCTCCCCCATCGCCTCCAGTGCGCTCGGCAGCGCGCACTGTTCCAGATCCTGCGCCAGATTATGCTTCATCGTTCGCCTAGATAGCTCAAAGCCACGGCCCATGCAAAAGTGCAGCCATTTGCGTCTAGATGGGATTTTTTTGTTGCACAGCAAGATGCTTCCCGGACAATCGGGCCACGATGCTGCGTCAATATGAACTTGTTGAGCGAGTGAAGCGCTACGATCCGGATGCGGACGAGGCGATGATCAACCGCGCCTACGTCTTTTCCGTCCAGAAACACGGGTCCCAGAAGCGCGCCAGCGGCGACCCGTATTTCAGCCACCCGATCGAAGTGGCGGGCATCCTCACCGACTTCAGCCTGGACGACCAGACCATCGTCACGGCGCTGCTGCATGACACGATCGAGGATACGCTCGTCACCTATGACGAGATCGAGAGCGCGTTCGGCAAGGATGTCGCCAGGATGGTCGATGGCGTCACGAAGCTGTCGAAGATCGAAGCGATGTCGGAAAATGAGCGGGCTGCGGAAAATCTCCGCAAGTTCCTGCTCGCCATGTCGGACGATATCCGCGTGCTGCTGGTGAAGCCCGCGGACCGGCTGCACAACATGCGCACGCTGCACTTCATCAAGAATGAGCAGAAGCGCCGCCGCATCGCCCGCGAAACGATGGACATCTATGCTCCGCTTGCCGAGCGGATCGGCATGTATGACTTCATGCGGGAAATGCAGCTGCTCGCTTTCCGGGAGCTTGAACCGGAAGCCTATGACAGCATTACCAAGCGGCTGGAGCAGTTGAAGGAAGGCGGCCACGGCAAGGTCGATCGCATCGGCGCGGAACTGCAACTGCTGCTCGGCGGCAAGAACCTGTCCGTCACTGTGTCGGGACGCGAAAAACATCCTTATTCCATCTGGAAGAAGATGCAGGAGCGACACATCAGCTTTGAGCAGCTGACCGACGTCATGGCGTTCCGCGTCATCACCGAAACGACCGAGGATTGCTATCGCGCGCTGGGCGTCATCCACCAGACCTACAAGATGGTGCCGGGGCGGTTCAAAGACTATATTTCCACGCCCAAACGCAACGGCTACCGCTCGCTGCACACCACCGTCATTCATCAGGACAATGCCCGCATCGAGGTGCAGATCCGCAGCCGCGACATGCACAATGACGCGGAACTCGGCCTCGCAGCGCACTGGGCCTACAAGCAGAAGGGCGACGCGGGCGATCATCATGCGGCATGGCTTCGCGACCTCGTCGAAATCCTGGAACAGAGCCAGGATGCCGACGAGCTGCTCGAACATACCCGCATGGCGATGTATCAGGATCGCATCTTCGCCTTCTCCCCCAAGGGCGAGCTACACCAGCTGCCCAAGGGTTCGACGCCAGTCGATTTCGCCTATGCGGTACACACGTCGCTCGGCAACCAGACGGTGGGAGCCAAGGTCAACGGCCGCGTGGTTCCGCTGCGCACCAGCCTTGAAAATGGCGATCAGGTCGAAATCCTGAAATCCGAGGGGCAGGAGCCGCAACCGGGTTGGCTGACCTTCGCCATCACCGGCAAGGCGCGCGCCGCCATTCGCCGCTATATTCGCCAGAAGCAGCGCGGCGAGGAAGTGGCTCTGGGCGAGAAGCTGTACGAGGAAATCATCGGCCGCTTCTCCCCCGAACTGGCAAGCGAATTGGGTGACAAGGCACTGAAGGCCGCGCTCAAACGCCTGAAGCTGGAGGATCGCGCGTCGCTGATGGTCGCCATCGCCACGCATCGCCTGTTGGACTCAGAGGTTATGGAGGCGCTCGTCCCCGGCTCCACCACTGCCGAAGGCGTTGAAGAAGCCCATCCGCGCCAGCATGCCCCCGTATCGATCCGCGGCCTCACACCCGGCATCGCCTACAATCTGGGCGACTGTTGCCACCCCGTTCCGGGCGACCGCATCGTCGGCGTTCGCCGTACCGGCGAACCGATCGAAGTGCACACCATCGACTGC
>JAEZCS010000169.1 GCA_023433445.1 Pseudomonadota bacterium
CGATCGAGGCCCGCGGCATCGGCAAGCACTACGACGTCCCCGGCGGGGAGATCGAGGTCCTGCGGGGCATCGACTTCCACGCCGACCCCGGCGAGTTCGTGTCCTTCGTCGGCCCGTCCGGCTGCGGCAAGAGCACGCTGTTCAACATCATGACCGGGCTCCTGCAGCCGACGTACGGGCAGGTGCGGGTGCACGGGCGGGACACGACCGGCACGGCGACCCACGAGATCGGCTACGTCCTGCAGAAGGACCTGCTGCTCCCGTGGCGCACGATCCTGGACAACGTCGTGCTCGGCCTGGAGGTCCGCAAGGTCCCCAAGGCGCAGGCGCGGGAACGCGCCCGGGAGCTGTTCGAGGTCTACGGCATGGCGGGGTACGAGGACCGGCTGCCGTCACAGGTCTCGGGCGGCATGCGCCAGCGCGCCGCGCTGATGCGCACCATGGTCATGGACCCGCAGGTCGTGCTGATGGACGAGGCGTACAAGGCGCTCGACTACCCGCTGAAGATCGAGCTCGAGAGCGAGCTCCTGGCGACGGTGCGCCGGTCCGGCAAGGCGGTGGTCTTCGTCACGCACGACATCGAGGAGGCCGTGACCCTCTCCGACCGGGTCTACGTCCTCAAGGCCCACCCCGGGCAGGTCGTCGAGGAGATCCGCGTCGACCTCGGCACCGACTCGCTGCGCATCGAGGAGCGGCGCCTGGCGCCGCGGTTCAACGAGTACTACGAGCGGATCTGGCGATCGATCGGGACCCGCCCGGTCGACGCCCGGAAGGTGGCGTGATGGCAACGGCGACGCAGACGCTCCCGGCGCGGGCGGCGACCCGTGCCGCGCCCCGGCCCCGCCGACGGATCGGCTCCCGGCGCACCCTGCTGGCGGTGCTGCAGCTGGTGACCGTGGTCGTGCTGCTCGGCGCCTGGGAGCTGGGCGCACGGGCCGGGACGGTCAACACGTTCCTCTTCTCCAGCCCGTCGCAGGTGGTGGAGGCACTGGCCCGGCGTGCGGCGTCCGGTGACCTGCTGATCGACGTCCGCACGACGGTGACGGAGGTCGTCCTGGGCTTCCTCGTCGGTGCGGTCGGCGGTTCCGTGCTCGGCCTGGGCCTGTGGTACTCGCGGTTCGTCGCCGACTACACCGCGCCGTTCATCGCCGCGATCGGTGCTATCCCGGTCCTGGCGATCGCCCCGATGACGATCATCTGGTTCGGCACCGGGCTGATGTCGAAGGTGATGATCGTCGGCTTCTCCTGCGTGGTCGTGTCCCTGACCTCGTCGTACCGCGGCGCCCAACGGGCCGACAAGGACCAGGTCGACCTCATGCGCTCCTTCGGCGCCTCGACCGGCCAGATCTTCACCAAGGTCGTCGCGCCGGGCGCGATGCCGTGGATCGTCTCCGGGCTCAAGCTCAACGTCGGCTTCGCCGTCGTCGGCGCCATCGTCGTGGAGTACATCTCCTCCGACGCCGGCGTCGGTCACATGATCCTGCTCGGCTCGTCCAACTTCACCGTGAGCCTCGTCCTCGCCGGCCTGGTGGTCGTCATGGGGATCGTCCTGGTCCTCACGTTCCTGATGAACCTGCTCGAACGTCTGCTGCTCTCCTGGGAAAGGAACGCCTCGTGAACACCACCCTCCGTCGCCCCGCCCGCCTCCTGGCGCTCGCCGCTGCCGCAGCGCTCGCCCTGTCCGGCTGTGCCGGCGCCTCGCAGGCGGCACCGGCCGCGACGTCCGAGGACGGCCTCACCACCGTCCGCATCAACCAGGCCTTCCAGTCGCTGCTCTACCTGCCGCTGTACGTCGCGGAGGACCAGGGGTACTTCGAGGGCGAGGGCGTCGACGTGCAGATCGGCACCGGCGGCGGCGGGACGCAGTCCTGGTCCGCGGTCCTCGGGGGATCCGCGGAGTTCTCCATCCAGGACCCCGTGTTCGTCCCCAAGACGCGTGAGGCGGGTGGGGACGGCGTCGTGGTCGCGGGCATCCAGAACGCGCCGACGGTCTTCATCATCGGGGCGCAGGACGTCGACGTGCAGAGCGACCTGTCGCTGCTGGAGGGCAAGCGCGTCGTCGTCAGCCCCGAGCCCGACACCACGTGGGCGTTCATGACGCACCTCATCGAGCAGAACGACCTGCAGGACGTGAAGCTCGTCAACGTCGCGATCGGCAACGAGCTCGCCGCCGTGGCCAGCGGGCAGGCCGACTACGCCCTCGCGGTCGAGCCGCAGATCACGCAGGGCGAGGTCGAGAACGGGCTGCACGTCGTCTACTCGTTCTCCGCCGACGAGAGCTGGTACCCGTTCGCCTTCTCCAGCCTGACGGGCCTGCCCTCGTGGATCGAGGAGAACCCGGAGGCGGCGCAGGGCGTCGTCACGGCGCTGCAGCGGGCGTCGCGGTCCATCTACGAGGACCCGGACGCGGCGGTCGCGACGGCCGTGGCGTACTTCCCCGACCTGGACGAGGAGATCGTGCGCCTCGCGGTCCAGCGGATGATCGACGCCGAGGGCTACCCGAAGGACGTGCTGGTGTCGCAGGACGCCTGGGACCGCAACCTCGGCATCGCCCTCATGACGGGCAACGTCGCCGAGTACCCGAGCGAGGCCACGTCCTACGAGAACACCGTGAACTCGGAGCTGGCCACCACGGCCAAGGCCGTCGTCGACGGCGAGTGACATTACCGGCGGGCCGGCCCGGGCCGTACGGACGAGCACGGAGGACGGACATGGACGAGGACGAGATGCCGACGGGGTGGGCGCAC
>JAEZCS010000178.1 GCA_023433445.1 Pseudomonadota bacterium
GCTGCGAAGCGGGAAATGACGTTGAAGCTGCCGATCAGATTGATTTCAACGGCCTTGCGGAAAGCGTCCAACGGGTGGGGCGAACCATCCTTCCCAACGACACGGACACCCGGCGCGATTCCAGCGCAGTTGATCAACACGCGTGGCGTCCCCAGCTTCGCTTCGGCTGCGGCCAGCCCAGCGTCCACGGATTCGGCGCTAGTGACATCCACATGATGAAAGCTGCCGCCCAGCCGTTCAGCAAGAGGCGCGCCAACCTCCTCATTCAAGTCGAATATCGCGGCGCGCGCGCCAAGCTCCGCCAGCCTCTGAGCGGTCGCGCTGCCGAGGCCCGAAGCGCCCCCGGTGATGACGACGCAAAGATCCTTGATATACACGACCGCTTCCCCTTCGCTTTAGAAGTCGAGGCTGAACGACTGGTCGAACTGAACGAAACGGTGTGCGATCTTCCACCCGTCCTCGGTCTTCACCACCGTGTCGCGCTGACGCCCGGTCACGACGATCTTCGAACTCATCGGCGCATTCCCGGCATTGACGTTCATGAACGCATAGTCGGCATATACCGCGCCATCTTTCTCGGACACGATCATGTTGAAATTATAATGGCGGTTCTTGCCTTCGGCCTGCTTGTCCGATTCCTTGGCATGTTCGACCTGCGCCTCTATGCCTTCATAGCGAATGGGCAGGCCCTCCAATTCCGTCACCACCTCGGGCGCAAAGAGGGTGGCAAGGCCTTCCCAATCGCCAAAGTCGGAACAGCGGGTGAAACACGCTACCAGCTCCTGAATCGCGATCTTGTCTTCCAGCGTGATCATCTCAATTCTCCGTTGAATTATTTGTCGCCATACCAGGGGAAGAAGGACGGCATTTGCGAGGCCTTCCCCGTGAATTCCGCTGGCCGTTTTTCATTGAAGGCGCGAACCCCTTCGCGGCCGTCCGCCTGGCTGGTATAAAATACCGCCAGAGATTCTGTCAGATGCGCCTGCCACGGATCGGGCTGCACGCTGTTGCGGTTCAACATCTGGCGGATCAGCGCGATTGAAACCGGCGAGCGGTCCTTGACCAGCGAGCGGGCGAAAGCCTTCGCTTCCTCAACCAGCGTTTCGGCCGGTAATACTGCCCGCACCAGGCCCTTGTCGTGCGCTTCGGCGGCATCGAAGATGTCGGCCTTGTAAGCCCACTCCAGCGCCTGCTCCAACCCCACGATGCGCGGCAGGAAGAAGGACGAGCATGCCTCCATCGTGATGCCCAGCCTCCCGAAGACGAAGCCGAAGCGCGCCTTTTCCGATGCGAAGCGGAAATCCATCGGCAGCAGCATGGTCGAGCCGATGCCGACTGCTGCGCCATTCACCGCCCCGACAATCGGCTTCAGGCAGTCATACATGGCCATCGCCACGCGGCCGCCCGTGTCCCGCACACCTTTCAAGATCGCCGGATCGTCACTCCGCTCGCGCATATCCTCCATGGTCGGCGTCATGCTTTCGTCCAGGCCAAAGACATTGCCGCCGACCGATAGATCCATGCCAGCACAGAAAGCGCGGCCTTCGCCGGTCACTACTATGACGCGGACGGCATCATCCTGGCTCGCCCGGCCATAGGCATCGATCAGCTCTTCGCACATCTCGACCGTGAACGCGTTGAGCTTGTCCGGGCGATTGAGCGTCAGCAGCAGAACACTGTCATCCTCAACCTCATAACGGATCGTATTGTAGTTCATGTTCATGCCTCCCCGGTCAGCGCCACGGCGTGACCCAGCGCCTCGCGGCATTCACCCACGATACGCTCGATCAATTCCGCGCAGCTCGGAATGTCGTCCATCAGGCCGATGCCGAGCCCGGCCCATACCAGCCCACCATCCACCTCGCCGCTTTCTAGCGCCGCGCGTCCGCGCGCGCCAGCGACGAGCGGCCGGATATCTTCGAACGTCGCGCCCGGTTCGCGCTCCTTGACGTTCACCTCCTCGGCAACGGCATTGCGGAAGACCCGCGCCGTGTTGCGCAGCTGGCGGAAGATCAGCGTCGTGTCGCGCTCCGTTCCCTGCACCACCGCCTGCTTGATGGCTTCGTGGATCGGGGCCTCCTTGGTCAGCATGAACCGGGTGCCCATGGTTATGCCTTCAGCGCCCAGGGCCAAGGCCGCCGCCATGCTACGCCCCGTCGCCATGCCGCCTGCCGCAAGGATCGGAATGTCCAGCGCCCGAGCCGCGGCTGGGATCAAAACCAGTCCCGGAATATCGTCTTCGCCCGGATGGCCCGCTGCTTCGAACCCGTCAATCGACACCGCGTCGACCCCTGCACGCTGCGCCGATAGCGCGTGGCGAACCGCCGTGCACTTGTGGACGATCTTGACGCCCGCCTGCTTGAACCGCGCGATGAACTCGGCCGGACTGCGCCCTGCTGTCTCGACAACGCCCACGCCCGATCCGGCGATGACCTCGGCATAGGCTTCGTAAGGGACTGGCTGCGCGGTCGGCAGGATGGTCAGGTTCACGCCGAACGGCTTGTCGGTCATCGTGCGGCAGCGTTCGATTTCAGCGGCCAGCGCTTCAGGCGTCGGCTGCGTCAGCGCCGTAAGGATGCCCAAACCGCCAGCATTCGACACCGCCGACGCGAGCTCGGCACGGCCTACCCACTGCATGCCCCCCTGAATGATCGGGTAGCGTGTGCCGGTAAGCTCGGTAATCCGGGTCTTCATTTCACCATTTCCCCTTTAATCAGGCCGCTTCCGCCTCGCTCCACCCCAGTTGGGCGAGCAGGGGATATTGTGCTGCCAATTCTTCTGCATGCGCCGATGCGGCCGTGCCGCGTAGCGCCCGTGCCTTGATACCATGATAGATGGCCGCGAGCCGGAAAAGAGCGAAGGCACGGTAGAAGCCGATATGGCCGATCCCGTCCCGCCCGGTCCTGCGGCAATAGGCGGCGATATAGTCCTCTTCCGGCATCAGCTTCAGCGTGGCAAAGTCAG
>JAEZCS010000189.1 GCA_023433445.1 Pseudomonadota bacterium
ATCGCGGACCTGCGCGCCTATTACCGCTCGACCGGCCCGGCCCAGCCGATCGCGCTTGGCGGCATGGCCCGCCGCCGGCCCGGCGACTATGCGCAGGGCCGCATGTACCACGCCTATTTCGGCGCTCAGGCGACGCGCCCGTCCCGCGCCGACGACGCCATCCGCGCGGTCTTTTCAAAGGGCGGGGCCTGTTACGATTGCCACACGGTCACCCCACCGGGCGCGAATGGCAATGCCAGCTGGAGCATCATCCCAGTCAATCAGCCGATGCGCTACATGATGAACGGCTGGTTCGATCATAAGGCTCACCGCACCGAGACCTGCGAAAGCTGCCACGGCGCAGCGAAGAGCCACGATGCGCGCCAACTGCTCCTGCCTGGCATCGACAGCTGCCGCACCTGCCACGGCGGCGAAGAGTCAAAGGCCAACGTGCCCTCCGGCTGCGCCATGTGTCACAGCTATCATATCGGCGACGGCGCGCCATGGACGCCCGCCGATCGCGCGGTCAGAAAAGATCAGGCGGACCGGCCACGACGCATCGGCCGCGACGGATAAAGGGGGGAGCGCAACGGGATGCTGATCGCACAGGTCACGGACATTCATCTGGGTTTCGACCCCGGCAACCCCGCGGAGCTGAATCGCCAGCGGCTCGACCAGGTGCTGCGCGCCCTGATCGACGGTCCCAACCGCCCCGACCTGCTGCTCGCGACCGGCGACATTTGCGACCATGGCGACGGCGACAGCTATCGCGCCCTGGCGGAAGCCTTCGCGCAATGCCCCTTCCCGGTCTGGCCGGCCATGGGCAATCATGACGACCGCGCCAATTTTGCCGCGCACTTCCCACATGTGCCGCGGGAAGGCGGCTTCGTGCATTATGTCATCCCGCTGCCCGGCCGCCGCATCATAGTGCTCGACACGCTGGAACCCGGCCGCCACGGCGGCGCCTTCTGCGAAGCGCGTGCGGCATGGCTGTCCGCCCGGCTCGATGAGGATGCGGCCACCCCCACCCTCATCGTCATGCATCACCCCCCGGTGGAGGTCGGCATCGACTGGATGAACACCCATCCCGACGAACCATGGGTCCAGCGGTTCAGCGCCACCATTGCAGACCGCCCGAACATCACCGCCCTCGTCTGCGGCCATCTCCACCGCACGATCACCGCGCCGTGGAAGGGCACCACCGTCGCCATCTGTTCCTCCACCGCGCCGCAGCTCGCCCTCGACCTGCGCCCGATGGACCCTGACCGCCCCGACAACCGCCCCATGATCATAGCCGACGCCCCCGCCTACGCCCTCCACCGCTGGACGGACGCTGGCCTTGTCACCCATTTCGAAACGGCGGGCGAACCCGCAACACTGGCGAAGTTCGACGCAGGCATGCAGCCCCTGGTGCGGATGTTGATGGCGGAACGGCCGGAATAGCCGGTCAGGGAAGGACGACCGGAATCGCGCCCGATTTCGACGCGCGGCGGGCAAATTTGCGGTCGAATGTCAGAAACGCGCTGCAATGCCCCGAACCCGCCAGATGAAGGGCATCGGCGAAATCCATGCCATCCTCCATCCACTCCAACGCAGCCGCCAGCCGGGCCGGTTGCTCGACCGAGACGCCGGGCAAGCCCGCAACGCCACGGATGGCGGCAGTGATTTGGGCGGCCTGAAACCCATAGCCCGCGCGCAGCACCCATTCGGTTTCCAGCATGACCGTCATCGGGATGAAAATGTCACCGCCTTCCACGACGCGCCGCGCTGCTTCAGCCTGTTTCGGATCATCGGCGGTCAGCAATCTGACGACGACATTGGTGTCAATCCCGCGCACGCCGCTTCGCTTCCCGATCAACGACGGCATTCATCTCATCGACCGACAGAGCAGGCCTGCTCGGCCGGAGCGAACCGAAAACCGCGTCAACATCGGTAGGCGCGAATAGCGGCATGGGCTTTAGCAGAACGCCCTCGGCGGTTTCCTCGACGATCAGCTTCGTACCCGCTTCCCAATGAAGCTGGTCACGGATCGACTTGGGCAAGATAACCTGCCCCTTGGTCGATACGGTGGTCGTAATCCGGTCATGAACGCCCACGGCCTGCTCCATTGGTAAGACGCAGGTAAGATAGCATCATGCCCAACCAAGGCAAGCGAGCATCGCAGAAATGAGGAGGTCGCACGCGGGCCGGCTACTACCCCCCTCACCGCAAAAGCGGCGGCCGCCACGCTTTCATATCCACCTCGTCGCTCACCTTATAGGGCACACCCTTCGCGTTCAGGAACAATCGCTCCATCTCGCTCCGGGTAAACGGCCGCGATCCGATGCGGCCAAACACCGCGATCTGCCCGCCTGTCTCATCCACCGCACGGTCGCGGTCCAGGCCCTTGGACATTGCCACCGCCGGTGTCGGCGTGCGCGCCCAGGCGATCAGTTCGGGCTTTGGCGCAGGCGAGAAGCCGTAGAAATTGGGCTGGCTGGCGGGACTGGTCAGCTGGATCACCTTCATGCCGTTCCGCCCGTCCGCGACATAGGCGAAGAGCGAGGCGTTGGTGGTGGCGACGATCACATCCTCCGCGTCGTTCATCTGCCCGCCGAACGTCTCCCTGGCATAGACGCTTGGCCGCAACGGATTGGTGATGTTGACGATGACCAGCCCCTCGGCCTTCGCCGCGACATAGGCGTAGGTGCGCGCCAGATAGATGCGCCGCGCATCGGCCATCGGCACCGTGGCTGACGGCACGGCGACCGGATCGGTCAGCCGGGTGACGTCGAACAGCTTCAACCCCTCGGCATCCGTCACCCACAGATAGCGGAACTGGATGGCGCTCGCGCGCGCATCCTTCATCGGCCGGACAGCGGCAAGGCGCGGGTGCAGCGGATCGGCAAGGTCCACCACCACCAGCCCGACATCGGCGATGATGTAGGCGATCTGCCCCGCCAGATGGATGTGCCGTGCACCGTTCAGCACGCCGTCAGGGTTCCAGGTGACGGCGCGCTTCAGGAAATTGTTGCGGAACTCGCCATCGGCCATGGTGTCGATATTGACCATGATCAGCCCTTCGACGCTGTCGGTCACCGCCGCATAGCTGTAGATCGGCAGAAACGGCTGTTCCTGGTTGATCTCCCGCAATTCGGGCGTGCTGCGCAGCGGGTTGATGGGCTGGTTCGTCGGCAGCGCCATGCAGGTCGCGTTTTTCGACGCTACGCCCGTGTTATGGCCGAGCTTCGAAAACGGTCCGCTGAGGATCGGTTCGGAAAAGCCCTTGTTGCCAATCGACGCGACGTCATAGACGCGAAAGCCGCCCTTCCCTTCGGCGACATACATATATTCGCCGCGCAACTGCAGGCATCCGACGCGATCGCGCGTGCCCTTCACGACATTGCGGAATTCTTCGATCGCCCGGCTCTCGCCAGAGCCTTTCTTGTCAAAGAAACGCCCGCGAACCCAGTTCTTCAATTCGCGCCCATTTTGCTCGACATGCAGCTTCCAATAATCGGGATAGGCATATTTCTGCAGATAGCTGCCGATGACCGCCTGCGGCTCATCCCATTCGGTGACGCGGATCGCTTCGAACCCGCCTTCAAGTCCCGTCCACGCGTTCAGCCCGACGAAGTTGACGAAGTTCGTGCCCAGCAACAGCAACTGCGACATGATCGCATTATTGTCGTCCTTCGCCGACAGGTGGCAATCAGAACAGGTCTTGGTTTCCGTCTTGCGCACCGTGTGCGGGAAATGCGGCGCAAAGGCCTGCGACGAAAAGCCGATGCCCGATACCGGCGGCTGCTGGATATAGATTCGCTCGCGGTTGATGTTGGTGGACGACAGCACCAGCGCCGACGTCGACCGCACCGGGGCATAGATATTGCCCTTGGTCGTCTGGTGCTTGCCCAGCTGGAACATCTCGTCTCGCGCGACCTGCGGGTTATAGGTGGCGAAGTTGCGCGTCTCCTCCCCCTCATAATGGTGGAGTGAGGTTTTCCAGTTCGCCTCGATCGGCAGGTGGCAACCGCCGCAGCTTGTCGTCCAGCTCAGGTGACAGGTGAAGCAGGCCATATTCTCGTCATTATGCGCCCGGTCTGCCTTTGCGACGCCGGGGCCAAAGGCGAAACTGCCATCCTCCGCGCCCGACCGGCTCATCAACTTGGCGCGCGCTGCCTTCGCATTGAAATGCGGGCTGGTGGAATCCACCGCATCCTTGACCAGCGATACTTCCCATTCCAGTTTCGGATCGACGATCGACCGCTGGATCAGCTTGCGCCTGCCGCTCGCGTCATAAAACCATTCGAACCGCCGCTTGCCGTCCGGGTTGCGCAGCAGCGCCAGGTTGTTGCCCTTGGGCGGCGCGGCGGGGCCGGATGTCAGCAGTGTCGGATAAGCATCCGCCGTCCCGTGGCAATCCTTGCACCCGATTTCGATCGCGTTCGCCACCTCGCCATAGATGAAGCCGTTGCCATGGCTGTCCTGCGCGAAATGGCAGTCGGCGCATTGCAGGCCCTTTTCGGCATGAATGTCCATCATATGGACGCTCTTGCCGGGGTTGACGCCCACCGGCACGAACTTGTCCTCGCCCTTTTTCCGCCACTTTTCCGGGTCGTCGTTCGCCACGATCTTGCCATTGGCATCGAGCAGATTGCCTTCCCGGTCGCGCTTGAACACGCCGCGGAAGTTCCAGCCATGGCCGTGATAGTCGGCGAACTGCGTATCCTTCGCCTTGTCGTTCAGATCATAGACGTTGCGCAGGAAATCCAGGTCCGACCAGTTGCCCTTTGGCGCTGCCCCTTCGGGATTGCGCTCCAGCGTCTGGTGCATTTGCGCGGCGGTCGGATATTTCTGCTTCTCCGGCCACATCAGCGCTGCGTCGGACTCATAGTCCCACATGGTGTAGCCCAGATAGCTGTTCAGGAAGATGTTGGGCTGATGCATGTGGCAATTCATGCACTGCGCGGTCGGGATGGCGCGGGTGAAGGTGTGGCGGATCGGGTGGCCGCTTTCCTTGACCGCGCCGATCGGGTGATCGGGCTTGGCATCTTCGCCGTGCGCGCCCTTCAACGCGCCGTGGCCGCTATCCTCATGCCGCACCTTGTTCGCGATCGTCGGGTCCACCGTCGCCGTCTGCCCGTCGCGGCCATATTGCGCGTAGGTCAGGCTGTGGCGCGGCTCGCGGTCATTGGCATAGACGACATGGCATCCCGAACAGCCCGAATGGCGATAATCGCCCGGCTGATCATTGGTCCCCATGAACCACATATAGGGGTCGTTGAGCCGCGTCTTGTGCAGGTTCAGCACCGGGATCGCCACGCGCAGACCCGTGCCCGGCCCCCGGCTCGACTGCTTGAGGTCAGGGCGCCCCGGCTCCTCCAGCCGCTGGATCGACCCGGTCGGGTTGGGCAGGCCGATTTCCGGGAACTGCGTCGCGATATTGCGTCCGCCACGCTCAAACACGCGGAAGACGTCGCCCGGCAGCGTCACCTGCCAGTTGGGCAAGGGATACAGTTCCGCCAGCGCCCCGCGCGCCTTCTGCTCCGCCGTCAGCGTGCCGGGCGGCGATCCGGGCGACACGATCTTTGCGGGCCTGCCGTCGCGGGTATAGGCCTCGCCGAATATGTAATTCTTGTACGGGACGACGCCATTATTATAGGCCGCCCCGCCCCACAGCATCGCGCCCGACGCCATCAGCGACCGTTCCGCCGCCTCGATCGTCTGCATATGGCATGATCCGCACGCCTCGCGCGCCACGCGATAGTCGCTGGGGTTGACGAAGCGCACGAACTCCGGCGCTTCCCGGTTGAGCAGCGTATAGGTCCGCTTGGGGTTCGCCGATGACGGATAATGCCAGCTTTCGGGATAGCGGGGCAGCACATGCGCCTTGTCCCGCGCCGCGACATAGGCCGGATCGTCAAAGCCGTGCGAAGGATCGCCCCGCACCGCCGCATTGCCGCCATGGCAATCCACGCAGCCCAGCATCACTGCAGGCGTGGCGTGCATGCTCGGCTCGTCCGTCTTGGTATGGCAACTGTAGCAACCGTCCGATTTCGCCGCGACCTGTTCGGCGGTCTGGCTCATCGGCGCGGGCGGCGTCACCGCATAGACGCGCTCGACCGGCTTTTCCGCGTCCGACGCGTGCAGGATGACCACCGGCACGGTCAAGGCGGCAAGGATCAGCAGCAGAAAGGCGAAAAGCGGGCGCATCAATAACTCAGGATCAGGTTGCCGAGCACGGAATAATAGTTCCGGTTGCGCTCGCTATTGGTGAAAAGGTCGCGAAAGCCCGCGCCCGGCAGCAGCGTCGCGCCCGACAGGCGGAACACGATATTCTGCGTCGCATGCGGTCGCCAGATCGCGGCGGTGGACAGGTCCCAACCAATCGCCTTGGGAATGCTCCCTTCGTTGCGCAGCGCCTGCAAAGTGGCGGTATTTTCAAACCACAGATGGTTGGCGTTGGCCGAAACACGCAGTTCGGGCAGCACATCGAAATCCGCCCCCGCGCCCAGCAGCATCGTGCCGGGATTGTTGAAGTTCGACTGCCCCTGTTCCTTGGACGACCGCAGTGAATTCAAAATGCCGTTGCGGCCGTTGACGCCGATCGCTCGCCCACCGCCAGCAAAGGGTATGGTCTGCCTGATCCAATAGCTGGTGTCCGCCCCGGCAAAGACCGGGTTCTCGAAGATCGCATCGAACCCCGTTTCGCGATTGTCATAAGGATCGCCATCGCCGCTCGCATACAGCCCCGACAGACGGAAGCGCATCCAATCCTTGTCGATGCTCGCCTCCGCCGCCGCGAAGAAAGCCCTGATCTGCGCGGGCTCTGACGTGAAGAAGCTGTTCCGATCCTCGCCCAAGGCCCCATAGACCGACGCAGTCAGGTTGAGCCGCCCGATCCGCCCGTCGGCGTTGTAGCCCAGATACACGACATCATAATCCCGCCCGCGCAGGTCGCCCAGCAGGGCGGGCCGCACCGGAAAGCCATTATCGTCAACCTCGATCCGCCCGGCCTCGCGGTTCATATTGTAAACGGCGGTGATCTGGCTGGTCAGGCCCGGAATCAGGAAATCCTGCCGATACAGGTTCGCCAGGAACAGCCAGTCCCGGCGGGGCGTCTGCACGACGCTGTTAAGGCCGCTGTTCGTATCCTTCTCCAACCGCCAGAAGGCGGCAAGGTTGAACTGGAACCGATTATTGTCGCGATTGCCGAACAGGCGGATGCCAAGCTGCTGGTCGTTGAACAGGAAGCCGCGAAAATCCGACTGGAACGGCTGTATCCCGACGCGGATCGACCGGAAGTCATAGCGGTCGGACGTGTTCGCCAGATGATAATCGACGAACAGTTCCTGCACGCCCAGAAAATGGTCGGTGCGGCGCGACGGCCGGGACGGCTCGACAAACAGCACGCGCCGTTCGGGCACATTCACATGATTGATGTTGTAAGCGAGCGTCAGCCGATATTCGATGTCTGGCGGCTTGAACGCGGTCGATCCCTTGATCAGCGCGAAGCCGCCGATGAAGGTCTGGCTCAGCACATAGCTGGCGTCCTTGCCGAACACGTCGATGCTGCCGGGCCGCTCGGTCGTCTGCACGCCCACGGGAATGGGGAAGGTGCGCGGTTCGATCACCGTGTCGCTCACCGCATTGGCGACGAAGAACCAGTCGTCGCCCTTGATCGGCAGCCACTTCACCTTGTCGCGGTTGATCGGCCGGTCGCCCTTCAGCGTATTCTGGTTATAGGGGTCGAACCAGCGTTCCTTGACCACACCCAGCGATTCAATCAGCCGCCAGCGATCCGGGATGGGCACCTGATCCACCGGAAAGGCCTCTGGCGGCGGCGCACGCACCGCGCCCGGATTGTCCTGTGTGACAGCGTCGGGCAGCGGCGCTTCATAACCGGGCCGCCGGCGTCCTTCGATCAACTGCTCGTCCGCGCCCACTTCCGGCGCGTTCAATATCTCCTCCCAATTGTCGGGGGGAGGAGGCGGCACAGGCTCGCCCGGCTGCGCCAGCGCAAAGATCGGCAGGAAGGCGGCAAGCCCCATGCTCAGAGCCCCTGACACACATTCTGGGACGAACTGTCCAGGAACGGCGCGAAGGGGCAGCTGACATAGCGCAGGCGGACGGACTTGCTCCCCAGATCCACGACAATCTGGTCCGCCCGGATCGCGGCGGGCGCGTTACCGATGCCGCCGCCGCGCTGCCCGCCATTATGCGCGCCCAGGAAGCTGATCATGTCATCCTGATCAATGCCGTCGCCCGACACGCCGATTGCGCCCACCAGCACATTGCCGCGATAGATGGGGACCGAACCGGGGAAAATCTGAATGCCGTTCTGGACCCGGTTGCCCGCGCCCACACCCGCCAGAGCCGAACAACGTTGTGGCGTGTCGCTGGCGCTCGCCCCGGTCACAAAGGCCAGATGCGCGGCCAGATCGCCCACCACCAGCGCCGACTGCAATCCGGTGGAAAAGGGATTGAATTGCGCAATCGGGCGGGAGAATGGCCCGTTCGGACGGCCCACCTCACCATCGGGGAAATAGGGCCGCGACAACAGGCCGTTCGCGCGGTCGGTGAAGGCATGGGTGCCCGTCAGCGCAGCGGAGTCATTCAGGAAAGTCCGCGCCTTCCCCACGAACGCCGCCACATCCGCGCTGCTGCTCGCCAGCAGGTCTGGCGCTGCATGGCTGCTGGAAAAGAACGCCGCCGTCCGCGCCTTCTGCAAACTGACGTCCGTGCCAAAGATCGGCGCATCGGGCGACCGCACGATGCCCAGCGCCGCACCGCGCGTGTCCACGACGCTGATCGTCACCTGCGCCCGGCTGTCGAGCGGCTGCCTGATCTGCGCCCGCGCCCGGCTCATGATGGCAAAGCCTTCCTCCAGGACCGCCGTCACTTCGGCGGCGGTCAGCGGCTGCGCCACATCGGCCCCATCGGTCGCGGCGCGTATGGGGAAGCGGTTCGCCCCCGACCCGTCGGTCAGGACGAATGCATCGCGATTGGCAAATTCGCCGACACGCGACTGGCGCACGCCCGACGCCTCGGTCCCGTATGCCACGCCCGCCAGCACCATCGGCGCGGGATCGCCATAATAGCCGCGTACCGCCAGCAAGCTCCCCGCGCTGCCGTTGATCGCGGCGAAGCTGGCCACGCCGCTCGCCGTCAGCCCCGCATAGGCCGCGTCCGAATAGCGCAGCGACGTGCCGTCAACAAAGATGCGGTTTGCGCGGATACTATCGGGCGCTTCAAAGCCCAGCGTTCCGGCCAATGCGATATATTCTTCCGGATCATTGTCCGTGTCGGTGACATCGGGATCGGAGCCATAGACCCCATCGGCCATGACGCCGATGCCGCCGACCACGACGCCATTCTTATAGAGCGGGAAGCCGCCCGGATCAGCCGCCAACCCCAGCGGCGACCGCTTGGGCCCGATCATCGCCATGGCGCCCGACGAGATGTAGCGCGCCGACAGGTCCGAACAGGGGAGCTGGCTGAATTGCACGCCGAATAGCGGCCCGCTTTCGAGGCCCACCGTGCCCGGCGCGGGCGGGAAATGCTCCTGCACGATCATGCTCGCCGT
>JAEZCS010000228.1 GCA_023433445.1 Pseudomonadota bacterium
TCGCCGATGACACGGCTGGCATCAAATATACCGGCCGCGATCCCGTCCGCGCCCATGAAATCACCATGGACGAAATCCACAAGGGTGAGGCGAACCCCGATTACCGTCTCAAGATGCTGAAGGGTCCCGAGCCGGTTCGCCGTACCAAGGGGCCGCGCTACACGCCGGTGTCGAAGCGTCAGGACAAGCCAGATGGCATCGCCTGGATTCTGCGCAATCATCCGGAAATCTCGGACGGCGCGATCGGCAAGCTGATCGGCACCACCCGCACCACCATCGCCGCGATCCGCGATCGCACGCACTGGAACATCTCCAACATCGTGCCCAAGGATCCGGTGACGCTGGGCCTCTGCTCGCAGCGTGAACTTGATGCGCTGGTGACGAAGGCCGCGAAGAAGGCCGGTATCGAAGCGCCGACCGCCTCCCGCCTGGATGGCGACCGCGAAGCGCTGATCGAAGAACTGCGCCGCGAGCGCGCCGATGCCGCCCGCCGCGCCGAGGAAGCGTTGAAGAGCGAGTCCGACCTGATCTCGGGCGCCGCGACCATCCTCGACCCGTTCAGCAACAACCAGGGTCAGGTCTGATCCTCTTCTGATGCCCTGCTTTACGCTTGCGTAAAGCAGGGGTCCGGCTTACACCTGCCTTAATGGAGAGCAGCGAAGCGGTCTGGAAAGACCATTATAATCATCCCAATCCCTGGGATCAGTCCTTTCCCCCCCTGTCGATGGTCGACATGGTCGTCGCCAGCGCGAAGGCCAATCCCGACGCGCCGATGATCGATTTCCTCGGCCGCCGCACGACCTATGGCGACATGCTGCACGCCATCTGCCGCGTTGCCAGCGGCCTGCAGGACATGGGCGTTCGCAAGGGCGACCGGGTCGGCCTCTACCTCCCCAACGTGCCCCATTATGTCGCCGCTTATTATGGAGCGATGATGGCGGGGGCGATCGTCGTCAATTTCTCGCCCCTCTACACCGCCGCCGAACTGGAACATCAGGTCGAGGATAGCGGCACCAAGATTCTCTTCACCCTGTCCGCCAAGGCCTTGCTGCCGACCGCGCTGGAAGTGCTGGACAACAGCAGCCTCGAACGCCTCGTTGTCGGATGCGTGGCGGAGGCGTTGCCTCCGGCCAAGTCGGTGCTTTTCCGCCTCTTCAAGCGCAAGGAGACGGCGCAGATCCCTCATGATCCGCGCATCACCCACTATGCCGACCTGCTGCGCCATGGCGAGGATCCGACGGCGGTGGAGATTGATCCCGTCAACGACGTCGCCCTGTTGCAATATACCGGCGGCACTACGGGGCGGCCCAAGGGCGCGATGCTGACCCACCAGAATTTGACCGCCAATGCCCGTCAGATCCGCCTGATCGATCCGCACCCGGAAGCTGTCGATCGCATCCTCGCGGTCCTGCCTTTCTTCCACGTTTTCGCCAATACCTGCGTTCTCAACCGCACGGTCTTGAACGGCGGGGAGATGGTCATGCTGCCTCGTTTCGAAGCGGTGCAGGTGCTCGCAGCGATCCAGCGGACCAGCCCCACATCGATGCCCGGCGTGCCCACCATGTTCCAGGCGCTGCTCGATCATCCGGCGACGCCGAACATCGACTTCTCCTCGCTGCGCCTCTGCATCTCTGGCGGCGCGCCCTTGCCGCTGGAAGTCAAGCAGCGGTTCGAGGCTGCGACAGGCGCGAAACTGGTCGAAGGCTATGGGCTCACCGAAAGCAGCCCGGTCGTCTGCTCAAACCCCTATGAGGGGCTTAACAAGAGCGGCACCGTGGGCCAGCCGATCCCTGGCACTCACGTCAAGCTGGTCGATCGCGAAGATCCCACGCGCCCGCCACCTCCGGGGGAGCCGGGCGAACTGGTCTTCGCCGGACCACAGATCATGAAGGGCTATTGGCAGCGTCCCGATGCTGACCGGAAGGTATTCGTCGATGGTTGGCTGCGCACCGGCGATGTCGGCCTGATCGATGAAGACGGCTATGTGAAGATTGTCGACCGATTGAAGGACATGATCGCTGTCGGCGGGTTCAAGGTGTTCCCCAGCCAGGTCGAAGCGGTGCTCTACCATCACCCCGCGGTCAAGGAAGCGCTCGTGATCGGCATCCCCGACGCCTATCGCGGCGAGTGCCCCAAGGCGTTCGTCACGCTTCAGGAGGGCGCGGAGATTGATGGGGAGGGGCTGAAGGCCTGGCTCAATCCTCAACTGGGCAAGCATGAAAAGGTTTGCGAAGTCGAAGTCCGCCTGAACCTGCCCAAGACGCTGGTCGGTAAATTGTCGCGCAAGGAACTCGTCGCAGAAGAACGTGAGAAGGCGCAGGCGGCGGCCGGGCAGGGTGGAACGGCCGCCTGATCGTCACTATCTTGTGCGCTACATAGGATAAGGAACCAGGCGGAAATGGCCGAAGAAATCGCGACGCTGGCGGGTGGCTGCTTCTGGTGCACCGAAGCGGTCTATCAAAATCTGAAGGGCGTCCGATCGGTCGAAAGCGGCTATATCGGCGGTCAGGTGCCGAACCCCAGCTATGAGCAGGTTTGCGCCGGATCGACCGGCCATGCCGAAGCGATCCGCATCGCCTATGACCCGGAGGTCATCTCCTATGGCGACCTGCTCGACATCTTCTTCGCTACCCATGATCCGACGACGCTGAATCGTCAGGGCAACGACATCGGTACGCAGTATCGCTCTGCCATCTTCCCCCATTCGCCAGAGCAAGAAGCGGAAGCCAAGGCCGCCATAAAGCGCGCCCAACCGGATCATCGGAGCCCTATCGTCACCACGATCGAACCCGATGCACCCTGGTATCCCGCTGAGGATTATCACCAGAAATATTGGGAGCGCGTCGGGGACCGGAACCCCTATTGCATCGCGGTCATCCCGCCCAAGCTCGCCAAGCTCCGCAAGGGCTTTGCCGAGCGGATCGAAGGCTGATCGTCAAAAATAAGCCCCCGGCTTCCAAGGGAGGGAAGGTGTGAGCAGATCGCCGCTTGCCCGAACGGATGAGGCGGGGCCTATAACTCATCCCAACAAGACCGCTTAGGCTGAGGTTAATCCAGACCATGCCATGCCCGCATCGGTTTACAGGGGAATATCCATGCGCTCATTGATGACGATCGCCCTAGCCGGGATCATGCTGGCCCTGCCGGGCTGCATTGCAAAGACGGCGCTCGACGTCGCCACTTTGCCGGTACGGGCTGGAGCGCAGGCCGCGGATTGGGCCACGACCAGCCAAGAGGAATCCGATCGCAACTATGGTCGGCGGATGCGCAAACAGGAGGCGCGAGACGCTCGCGAACGCAAGAAGGCCGAAGAACAACGCCGCCGCGAATGCAAGCGCGCTGGCTATCGGGATTGTGGTTGAAGTGACGCGGCGCTCTGACAGCCCCTAAGCCGCCGCCCGCCGCAGCCGGTCATTGATCGCCACCCCAATGCCTTCATCCGGGATCGGTGCCACCGCGATATGGCTGGCAGCGCTTGCGTCGGCGACATGCAGAGCGGCGAACAGGTTTGCCGCCGCTTCCTGCACATCGGCATCAGGGCTGAGGTTCAGGTTGCACGGCATCAATCCAAAGCCGATCAGATATTCATCCTTCTCCGCCCGCAATGCATTCAGCCGCACCGGCTTTGATGGCGCATAATGGCTTTCCAGCTGGCCCGGCGCTTCGATTTTGGCATTTTCCGGCCCGACTGCCACCGGGAGCCCGCTCGCTTCCTCCAGCATCGCCACCGTCACCGGCCCGGGCCGCAGCAGTCGGATGCGATCCTCCTCTGGCGCCACGATCGTGGATTCCAGTCCCTCGCTCGTTGGCCCTTCGTCCAGGATCAACCGCACCTTGCCGTTGAGGCTGGCGAGCACATGCTCCGCGCGGGTCGGGCTGATCGCGCCGCTGCGATTGGCGGACGGCGCAGCCAGGGGTCGGCTGCTTTCCCGGATCAGCGCCCGCATTGCCGGGTGCGCGGGGAGGCGCAGCGCCACGGTCGGCAGGCCCGCCGTCACCAGCGATGACAGGCCGCTTCCTTCCAGCACTGGCAGTACCATGGTCAGCGCGCCGGGCCAGAAGGCCGCCGCCAACCGGTCGGCCACTGGCGAAAAGACCGCGAGCCGCTCCGCCATTTCCCTGTCCGCGACATGGACGATCAGCGGGTTGAAGCTCGGGCGTCCCTTGGCGCTGTAAATCGCCGCGACCGCGCTATCGTCCGTTGCATCGGCCGCGAGCCCGTAGACCGTCTCGGTCGGCACCGCGACCGGCTCGCCCGCGCGGATCAGCAACGCGGCTTCGCGCAAGGCTTCGGTGCCATATCGGCAGATGCGGGTGGATTAGACAGGATTTGGGATGGTCACGGCCCCCGCGGTATAAGCCCCTGCGTCATGGAGTAAAAGTCCATTACTACAGAAGAATGACAGGTCCGTTCGCCTTGCCGGGGCGGGGAAGGGGGGGTAAGCCCGCCGCATGACCGACGATATCCTCAGCCGCATCGCCAGCGCGCTGGAGCGCATAGCCCCGCCGCCCCCGTCCTCGGCGGACCTCGGCACCGCGTCCGCCTATGTCTGGGACGGCAGCGCGATCCAGGCTGTCGATGCGTTTGAGCCCGTGAACTATGACCTCCTCACGGGCATCGATGCACAGAAAGCGACGCTGCTCGAAAACACCCGTCGCCATGCGGACCGCCATGCCGCGCATGACGTCCTGCTCTGGGGCGCGCGCGGAACAGGCAAGTCCGCCGTTGTCGCGGCCGTGGTCGACCGGCTCCAGCAGGAGGGGGCCGACATCGCCCTGCTGCAATGTGCAATCGATGAACTGGCCAGTCTGCCGCGCCTCTTCTCGCTCCTGCGCACGACGCAGCGGCCGTTCATCCTCTTTCTCGACGATCTCGGCTTTGACGAAGGCGGAGTCGGCGATGCGCGCGCTCTGCGTTCGCTGCTTCAGGGCGGGACGGCGGCTAGGCCCGCCAATGTCCGCCTCTATGTCACCTCCAATCGTCGCCACATCGTTCCGCGCCACCTGTCCGAGCAGGATGACCCCGTCAATCCGCGCGACGTGATTGATGACAAGATGGCGCTGTCGGATCGCTTCGGTCTCAGCCTTGGCTTTCACGCCATCGACCAGCAGGCTTATGTCGATATCGTCACCGGCTATGCCGACAGTCTCGGCCTCAGCTTCGATCCGCTTGAAGCGATCCAGTGGGCGACCCAACGGGGCAGCCGTTCAGGCCGCGTCGCCTGGCAATATGTGGTGGAACTGGCAGGCCGTAACGGCCGCGCGCTTTGAACCCGGCCTTGGGAAATTTAAGAGGTTAAGCTGTCGTCACCCCGGACGTGATCCGGGGTCCCGCTCCGGGTGACGGTAATCCGCCTTCACTGACCCCCGGTCACTCGCCAGATCACGCCGCCGACATCGTCGCTGACCAACAGCGCGCCCTTTGCGTCGCCAGCGACATCGACGGGACGCCCGCGCGCGTTGCCGTCCGCGTCCAGGAAGCCGGTCAACACGTCGACGGGCTTGGCCTTGCTCACCTCGCCATTGGCGGCAAAGGGCACGAACACCACCTTGTAACCCGCCGCAGGCTTGCGGTTCCAGCTGCCGTGCAGGCCGACGAAGGCGCCATTGGCAAAGGCGCCGCCGATCTTCACCTTGTCGGCAAAGGCCAGCCCCAGCGGCGCGACATGGTTGCCCAGCGCATAGTCGGGGCGCTTGGTATATTCGCGCACTTCCGGCCGCTGCGGCTGGACGCGGCGATCCTCATAACCGCCCCAATAATTCCACGGCCACCCGTAGAAGCCGCCAAACTCCACCCGCGTCAGATAGTCGGGCACCAGGTCGCTGCCCAGCATGTCACGCTCGTTCACCACGCCCCACAGCGCCTCGCTATTGGGCTCGAACGCCAGCCCGACGGGATTGCGCAGGCCCGAAGCGTAGATGCGATAGTCGCCGGTCTTGGGATTGACCTCCAGCACCGCCGCGCGGTTCGCTTCGCCATCCAGGCCGTTTTCGGCGATATTGCTGTTGGACCCGACACCGACATAGAGCAGCCCCGTGGGCCCCGCCACCAGGCTCCTGGTCCAGTGCATGTTCGGCGCGTTGGCGGGCAGGTTCAGGATCTTGTGGCCCTTGTCGGTGATCTGCGTCTCGCCCTCCTTGTAGGGGAAGGCCATCAACGCGTCGGTATTGGCGACGTAGAGCGTCCCGTCGACCAGCGCCATGCCATAGGGGGAGTTGAGCCCGGTCAGGAACGGCGTCTTCACCTCCGCGCGTCCGTCTCCATCCGCGTCACGCAGCAAGGTGATACGGTTGGCCGAAGGCACGCCCGCGCCCGCCTTGTTCATCAGGTAACTCATCACGCGGTCCGTGATCCCGCCGGCGGGACGCGGCGGGCTGTTCGTCTCGGCCACCAGGATATCGCCATTGGGCAGCACCAGCATCGATCGCGGATGGGCAAGACCTTCGGCAAAGCGTGCGACGGCAAGACCATTTGCGGCCACCGGCTTCTCGCCTGCCTTCCACACTTTCACCTTGGCGACGTTGATGGTCGGAATAAGCTCGCTGCGAGGGGCGGTGAACACCGGTTCCTTGCCCGTATCGGCCCCGACCGCCAGTTTCGCCTTATCTCCTTGTGCAAGATAAAGGATCACGCCCCCCGCGATCAGCAGGAGGATCAGGGTGATGGCGATCAGATGCTTCTTCATGAGGCTTGTCTATGCTGACCAGACCCGCGCTGCAAGGCGTGCTATCGGTCCCGTTCGCGCAGCCACAGCAGCAGCGCGATCACGCCGCCCAGCGCCGCGCCGGCCAGCAGCCCCGCGCTCGGTTGGCCCATCAAGCCGCCGATGATCGCTCCGGCCAGGATAAGCAGCGCAATGATCGCGCCCGCGCCAGTCGGATTCTTCTTGCCATTCGTCATCGCCACCGCCCTTGCCACGGCCCGCCCGCCAAGGCCAGCGCTTTGCGCAATGCCCCGCCCTGGCACAGGCCCGTCCCGGTCCAGGACATCTGTGCCGCAACGGGACTTGGCTAACGAGGAGTTCACCCTCGTAACCCGCCGCTGCCCGTGAGAGCTGGAAATTGGCACGGCGCTTGAACCCTGCTTCCCATCGGGGCGAGATTTTTTTCGGGGGTTCTCATGCAGTTGCCATATCTTTCCGACCGCAAAAGCTATGACGACGCGGCGGAGTTGATGGCAGCTTTCGGTGACAATGCCGGCTATGAAGCGGCGGCGCGCGCTGATCGCAGCCGCGACCTCGGCAACCACATCCATTTCTGCCACTGGCGTCAGATCGAGCGGCTGATCGTGCTGCTCGCGCACGACATGCCGCTCGGCACGATCCACTAAGCCATGGCGGGAGTGGTTTAAAGCCGCAGTCCCGCCGTCTCCGGCAATCCGGCCAGGATGTTCAGGTTCTGCACCGCAGCACCCGCCGCGCCCTTGCCCAGATTATCGAGCGCCGCGACCAGCCGCACCTGACCTGCATCGTCATTGCCAAAGACGAACAGCGCCAGCCGATCCGTCGCACCGACATGCTCGATCGCGACCTGGCCGAGACCCGCGCTTTCCTCAAACGAAGCAACGCTGACGATCGGCGATCCCGCATAAGCTTCAGCCAATGCCGCATGAATGTCCGCAACCTTGGGCGCGCCCGCCATCGCGCGCAGCTGCAAGGGCACCTCGACGATCATGCCGCGATAGGTGTTGGCCACCGCAGGCGCGAAGATCGGCGGATGCGACAGCCCCGAATAGCGCATCATCTCCGGGATATGCTTGTGCGTGAGGCTAAGCCCATAGGGCCGGAAAGCGCTCGGCGCGCCGCCTTCGGCCTCGAACTCCGCGATCATCGCCTTGCCGCCGCCGGAATAGCCCGACGCGCCCGACACGGTCACCGGCCAGTCGGCTGGCACCAATCCGCCAAGCACCAGCGGCCGCACCAGCGCCAGGAAGCCGGTCGGCCAGCAGCCCGGATTGGACACGAAACGCGCGTTCGCCAGCTTTTCCCGGTGGCCAGGCTCCAGCTCGGCAAAGCCGTAGGTCCAGCCATCCGCCACGCGATGGGCGGTGGACGCATCGATCACCCGCGTGCGATCATTGTCGATCAGGGCCACCGCTTCCCGCGCGGCATCGTCGGGCAAGCACAGGATCACGATATCGGCGGCGTTCAAAGCCTCCCGCCGCGCCGCCGCATCCTTGCGCTTGTCCTCATCCAGGGTGAGGACGGACAGCTCAGGCCGCCCGGAAAGCCGCTCGACAATCTCAAGGCCGGTGGTGCCCACCCCGCCATCGATGAAAATCTTGTGTGTCACGCGCCGATCCTCCGCCGCGAAATGATGGGCTCCGCATGGTCATCCGCCAGCCGGGCGACCACGTCCGCCAAAGGTTCGACAACCACGGCCATCCAATGGGCATTGGCATGCAGCAGATTGTCGCCGTCCGTCATGATGCCGACATGGCCAGGGAAGAAGATGAAGTCGCCCCGCTCCAAAGGCTCGTCGGCGGGAAGAGCGTCGCCGATGCCCTCGCGCTGCAAATCCGTGTCGCGCGGCGCCTTGATCCCGCACTGGCCAAGCGCGACCTGGACAAGGCCGGAACAGTCGATCCCGCGATGACCGCGCCCACCCCAGACATAGGGCTGGCCCAGATAGCGCAGCGCCACCGCGACCCAATCGCTTTCCAGCACATCCGCGCTTACGGCATGGCGCTCATGCACATATCCTTCGGCGCAGGCGATGAAGTCGCCTTGGGCTTGCCCCGTAAAGAGCGCGCCGCCCGGCCAATAGTCACGGATGGGCGACTTTATGTCGGCCGCGCTGAAGAGAGGGGCCGTGCCGGCGAACACCCGATGGTCGGTCTGTTCATGCACGTCCAGCGCCTCGCGCCGCACATAGCCAACATAGCCGTCATGCCCGCAAAAGCCCCAGGCCCAGTCGGTTGTCACGTCCAGCGCATGAAAGCTTTCGCCGCGCAGCAATTCGCTCACCGCCATCGACGTCACCGCGGGCGACGCGAGGATGGGCGTCCCCGCCACAACGCAGGTCAGTTCGATCGAACGCGCATAATGGGCCGAAAACAGCACCCCCGCCAGCGACAGGTCGGCAAGGTCGCCGCGCGCGGCATGGATGCGGTTGTCCAGCTTGACGGAGCGGCCGTCCAGTTTGAACCGAATGCGTTCAGGCGGTGCGTTCCGCAGAGGTGAAGTCGTGGCGTTCATCGCGGCCGTTCCCTGCGATGAAATGGTGAAACGCGTCAAGGAATTCCGCCCCTTTTGGGGTTCGTGTGATGAAAATATTGCGCCGATCGGCCGCATCCCGCTCCCGGCGAAGATATCCAAGCGCGGAAAGCTTGTTCAACGCCCGTGTAATCACAGGCTTCGAAACATGCAGCGCCTCTGCGAGTCCCCGCACCGTGTGCGGCCCGGAACTGATGTACACGGTCATCATCAGCGCCATTTGGCGATTGGTAAGATCGGGCCTGCCCGATCGTACATAATCGACCAGCGTACGCATCCATTGGGCGAGCGGCTTCAAACCTGGGCGGTCGAGCTCAGCGGTCTGATCCTGTGCAGTGGCGGCATCCATGCCCCCGTAACGCACAATGCACAATCCGGTTGCGTAACGGCCTCATGCTATGATTTTTCATAACGCTGCTCCAGCATGCGGAACATGGCGCGCAGGCCCAATGCCTCGCCGCCCTTGGGGCGCCCCGGCCGTGCCGATGGCCGCCAGGCGAAAGTGTCCAGGTGGATCCATTTCGCCTTTTCCGGCACGAACCGCTTCAGGAACAGCGCGGCGGTGATGGCGCCCGCAAAGCCGCCTTCGCCCGCATTGTTGATGTCGGCGATGTCCGATTTCAGCATATCGGCATAGCCGTCCCACAATGGCAGGCGCCAACTTGGATCGTCCACCTCGCTGCCCGCCCGGTCCATTTCCGCCGCCAGTGCATCGTCATTGGTGAAGAGGGCAGGGAGGTCGGGGCCCACGGCGACACGGGCCGCACCCGTCAGCGTGGCATAGTCGATGACAAGCTCCGGCTCATCTTCGCCCGCCAAGGTCAGTGCATCGGCCAGCACCAACCGTCCTTCCGCATCGGTATTGCCGATTTCCACCGTCAGTCCCTTGCGGCTGCGCAATATGTCGCCGGGGCGGAATGCGTTCGCGCCCACGGCGTTTTCCGCCGCCGGGATCAGCACATGCAATTGCACAGGCAGGCGCGCGCCCATGATCAGTCGTGCGAGTGCCAGCGCATGCGCCGCCCCGCCCATATCCTTCTTCATCAACCGCATGGCCGATGACGGCTTGATGTCGAGGCCCCCGCTATCGAAGCAGATGCCCTTGCCGACGATGGCGATGCGCGGATGCTGCGGATCACCCCAGCGCAGTTCGATAAGGCGCGGGGCAAATTCCTTGCCCGCCGCCCGGCCGACGGCATGGATCATCGGAAAACCCTGCTCCAACGGGTCGCCCTTCGTCACTGTGAAGCGCGCGCCAAATTTCTCCGCGATCCTGGCAGCTTCCTCCTCCAACTGCGCAGGCCCCATGTCGCCTGCGGGCATGTTGACCAGGTCGCGCACCAGCGCCACCGCCTCCGCCAGCCTGACCGTCGCATCGATCTGCGCCACCTCGGCGGTCAGCAGCACGCGCGCCCCGGCGGCATTGTCGTCGCGACGATAGCGGTCGAACTTGTATTGCGCCGTCAGCCAACCGAGCATGGCCGGTCCGGCCGTCCCCTCCGCCAGACGATATTGACCCTCGGGCAATATCTCCGCCAGCTTGGCGAGGCACCAGCTGCTGAGCTTCGATTTGTTCGCGACCCCCGTGACCACCGACCAGTCGGAAGGGTCATCTCCCGGAATGATCGCATGCTCATATCCTTTTCCCGCGAATTTCTGGGCGGCAAGGATGGCGCGCACCCGCTGCGGCTGAGCGGAAAGCCAGCTTTCGAAGCTTTCCGCGTCGACGATCTGGATCATATGGGCGGGCTGGTTGTTATCTGCTTTCAGCAGATCTGAATAATCGGTCATGGGCAGGATTCTGAACAAGGATGGCAGTGTTGGAAAGCCCCATTTTCGCCGCGCAGCCCTCTCCATCTGCCCTGTCATGTTTGCGCGCGGCGCGCGAAGGGTCTAGATTGATGTCAACGCTAACTGGCAAGGAGAGTGACATGGTGATGCATGGCGATGACGCGCGGCAGCAGGCGCTCCGTGCACGTGCCTATCAACTGGCGGAGAGCGGAAAGTTCGACGGCGCGCATGCGGTCGAGCAGGCTCTGATCGCGGAAGGCTGGCCCAATGCCTCCGCCGCGCTTCAAAGCAGCTATGCCCGCAAGGCGATCAGCGAGCGCTGTCTGGCGGCCAAGCCGCACTGATGCAGCGGTTTTCGATGCAAAAGAAGGTGGGGCCGGTCGCAGGACTGGCCCTCTTTCTCTGTGCCTGCACCTCGTCCGCCGGTGATCAGTCAGCGGAGGGTGCTGACACTGGCAACGATGCCGCCACGCTGAATTTCGTCGACCGCATGGCCGGTGCGGAACAACCAAAGCCGCCGTCGGACCCATTTCAGCAGGCCGAAAAGACAGATTTGCTGGAATTTGGCTATGCCTGGCCCGCTCAGGCATCCGCTGTGCCGCAGATCGCCGCCAAATTGCGCAAGGATATGGAAAGCGGCAAGGCGGACGCGCTCAAGATGGCGACAGACGACCGCAAATCGGCGCAGCAATCGGGTTTTCCCTTTCACGCTCATAGTCTGGAAACGCGCTGGACCGTCGCGGCAGACACGCCGCGCTTCCTGTCGCTTCGTTCAAGCCGCTATACCTTTACCGGCGGCGCGCATGGCATGACCGGCTATAATGTTCTGCTGTGGGACAAGGCGCGCAAGCGGGAAACCAGTGTCAAGGCGCTGATGACCACACCCGCCGCCTTCGCTGATGCCATCCGCAAACCCTTTTGCGACGGCCTGGACCAGGCCCGTGCGAAAAAGCGGGGAGGGCCGGTCATGCGTGGCGATGATCCCTTCACGGAATGTGTAGACCCGATGAAGGAAGTCCTTGTCCCTACATCGCGCGATGGCAAGCTGATCGACCGGATCGTCGTCGTCATCGGCCCCTACAGCGCCGGCCCCTATGCGGAAGGAACCTATGAAGTCCCGCTGCCCGTGGATGCAGCCATGCTGAAAGCGATCAAGACCGAATATCAGGACGCGTTCGCGGGCGCTCCGTAAAGATCATGCTCGTCGGCATCCTCGATGATAACGTCGAGGATGTCGCCAGCTTTCAGTCCTTCGCCAACGTCGCGCAGGAAAACATTCCCGTCGATCTCCGGCGCATCTGCCTGGCTGCGCGCGGTCGCCCCGGTCGATCCGTCTTCGTCCGGCTCGCCAACCTCGTCGATGATCACCGGCAGCACGCGACCGATCTTCGCCTGCAACTTGGCGGCCGAAATCGCGGCGGTCTTTTCCATGATCCGCTGGTAGCGTTCTTCCTTGACCTCTTCGGGCACCGCGCCGGGCAAGTCATTCGCCGCCGCGCCCTCCACGGGCTCGAACCGGAACGCGCCCACGCGGTCCAGCTGCGCCTCATCCAGCCAATCGAGCAGATATTGGAAGTCCGCCTCCGTTTCGCCGGGGAAGCCGACGACGAAGCTCGAACGGATCGCGATGTCCGGGCAGATGCTCCGCCACTTGCGGATGCGGTCCAGCACCTTTGCCTCGTTCGCGGGGCGCTTCATGGCCTTCAGCACAGTGGGCGAGGCGTGCTGGAACGGAATGTCGAGATAGGGCGTCAGCAACCCCTCGGCCATCAGCGGGATGACGTGATCCACATGCGGATAGGGATAGACATAGTGCAGCCGCACCCATGGCGCCGCGCCCTCGCTGGTGCGCAGCTGGCCCAGTTCCCGCGCCAGGTCAGTCATGTGCGCCCGGACCTCGCGGCCCTTCCACGCCCGCGGCTCATGCCGGGTATCGACGCCATAGGCCGAGGTGTCCTGGCTGATCACCAGCAGTTCCTTCGTGCCCGCCGCGACCAGCTTCTCCGCCTCGCGCAGCACCGCATCGATCCTGCGCGACACCAGATCGCCCCTGATCGAGGGAATGATGCAGAAGGAGCAGCGATGGTTGCAGCCCTCCGAAATCTTGAGGTAGCTGTAATGGCGCGGCGTCAGCTTCAGCCCGCCTTCGGGCACCAGGTCGACAAAGGCGTTGGGAATCGGCGGTGATGCGTCATGCACCGCATTCACCACCTGCTCATATTGATGCGCACCCGTAACGGCCAACACCTGCGGGAATTTCGCGCGGATCACGTCCGCTTCGTCGCCCATACATCCCGTCACGATGACGCGGCCATTTTCCGCGATCGCCTCGCCAATCGCCTCCAGCGACTCTTCCTTCGCGGAATCCAGGAAGCCGCAGGTATTCACCAGCACCACGTCGGCCCCGGCATAGTCCGCGGACATCAGATAGCCGTCGGACCGCAGCTTGGTAAGGATGCGTTCGCTGTCTACCAGGTTCTTGGGACAGCCGAGCGACACCATGCCGACCTTCGGCGCTTCAGGGATTTTGGTTGCCATGATCGGCGCGCACATAGGGATTTTTGCGCCAAATGTCACGCCCGCCGCAGAAGATCAGCGCGGCCCGTCCGTCGCGTCGTCGCCACGCCCTTGAACAATTTCGATAATCAGGTCGCCAGCCTCCAGCTTTTGCGCGTCTTCTTCCCAGAAGCCGATGACCCGCTGGCCCCTGTAGATCCGCACGCCAAGCCCGGTCTTGATCGCCGACAGCGGCCCGCCAATCTCGCTGGGAAGTGCGGGGCGCTCATGCAGCTTCACCCGCCCGCCTGATGCGGCCAGGTCCGCCATATAGTCGGCGATGTGCCGCCCGCTCGTGCTTCCCGCCAGCAACAGCCCGGCAAAGCTCACCGGATTGATCACCGTCGTCGCCCCGGCCTGCCGCGCGGGCAGCTCATTATCCTCGTTCCGCACGACGATGCTGATCGGCACCCCGGGGGCCAGATGCCGCGCGGTCAGCGTGATGAGGATCGACGTGTCGTCCCGCCCGGCGGACACGATCATCGCGCGCGCCCGATCGATCGCGACATCCTTCAGCGTCTGATCCCGCGTCGAATCGCCGCACATCACGCTGCAGCCCAGATCCTCAGCATCCATCAGCGACTTTTCCTGCGGGTCGATCACCACGATCTCGCGCGGGTTGACGCCCCGCTCCAGCAGCTCCCGCACTGCGTCGCGCCCGCTGGTGCCAAAGCCTGTGACAACGATATGATTATGCAAATCGGCCTGAATGCGAGCCATGCGCCACCTGTAGAAGATGTTGCGGAAAAAGAGGGTATAGGCCGTCCCGAGGAAAATCAGCCATACGAACAGCCGGATCGGCGTCACCAGCAGCGCTTCGAACAGCCGCGCTTCCGGGGTTACCGGCACGATGTCGCCATAGCCGACCGTGGTCACGGTGACGGTCGTGAAATAGAGCACATCGATGAAGCTGATGTGGTCGTCCAGAGTGTCCTTCAGTCCATCGCGCCCGATCCAGTGGATCAGCAGCACCACCGCGATCAGCCCGAACACCAGCCCCACGCGCCAGCCCAGATCCGCCCATATCGGCATGGAGGACCGCCGCCGCAGGAACCCGGTCTGCGCCAGGGGAGGGCGGGTAGGGTTGATCCTCATCGTGCGCGCCGACCGCTCCTCACGCCTCGAACAGCCGCGCCGTCGCCGCCATCGCGCCATCCTGCGTCAAGTCATAGTGGAGCGGCGTCACCGTCACATAGCCTTCCGCAATGGCGGCAAGGTCGCTGCCTTCGGGCACCGACGAACTGCTGCCAAGGCCGAACCAGTAATAGGGGTAGCCGCGTGGATCGGTCCCTTCGACGATCTGCGTGCGATCAACGTCGTGGAAACCCTGCCGCACGACGCGGATGCCCATCACCGCTTCCGGCTCGATCGCCGGGAAGTTGACGTTGAACAGCAGGCGCGGGCTCGCGGGCATGTCGACCAGCGGGCGAAGCACCTTCTCGCCCCAGGCGCTCGCAGCGGCGAAGGGCACCATATCGCCCATACCCTCGCGCGCGTAGACCTGGCTCAGCGCGATCGACTTGATCCCGGAAATCGCGCCCTCCATCGCGGCCGAAACCGTGCCCGAATAGGTCACATCCTCGGCCAGATTGGCGCCCCGGTTGACACCGGACAGCAGCAGGTCGGGCTTGGCATCCTTCATCAGATGCCCGACCGCCATCATCACCGCATCCGTGGGCGTGCCGGTGACGCTATAATGTTTCTCGCCATGCTGCCGGATGCGCAGCGGTCGGGTAAGCGTCAGGCTGTGCCCGGCGCCGGACTGTTCCTCCGCAGGCGCGACGATCCAGATATCGTCCGACAGCGTCCGCGCAATCTCCTCCAGCACCTTCAGGCCAGGAGCATATACTCCATCGTCATTGGTCAGCAGGATGCGCATATTTTCAAACCACCCCCAGAATTCCCGTCATCCCAGCGTACGCTGGGATCTCATGAGAGGTCACGCCACGCCGCCCAAGACCCCAGCTTCCGCCGGGGTGACAAGGGACGGGAAGCATCACCGCGGCTCCAACCGCGTCAACCCACCCATATAAGGCGCCAACACCTCCGGCACGATCACACTGCCATCTTCTTGCTGGTAATTTTCCAGCACCGCAACCAGCGTCCGCCCCACGGCCAGCCCCGAACCGTTCAGCGTATGCAGGAAGCGGGTCTGCTTTTCCCCTTCGGGCTTGAACCGCGCATTCATCCGCCGCGCCTGAAAATCGCCGCAGTTGGAAACCGAGCTGATCTCGCGATAGGTCTGCTGGCTCGGCAGCCACACCTCCAGATCATAGGTCTTGCGCGCGCCAAAGCCCATGTCGCCGGTGCACAGCAGCATCTTGCGGTAGGGCAGGCCGAGTGCCTGCAACACGCCCTCTGCGGCGGCGCACATGCGCTCATGCTCGGCGTCCGACTCCTCGGGCTTGCAGATGGCGACCAGCTCCACCTTCTCGAACTGATGCTGGCGGATGAAACCGCGCGTATCGCGCCCGGCTGAACCGGCTTCGGACCGGAAACAGGGGGTGAGCGCCGTCAGCCGCATCGGCAGGCTGGCGACATCGACGATCTGCTCGCGCACCAGATTGGTGAGCGAAACCTCAGCGGTGGGGATCAGCCAGCGGCCGTCGGTCGTGCGGAACAGATCCTCGGCGAATTTCGGCAACTGCCCGGTGCCGAACAGTGCCTCGTCCCGCACCAACAGCGGCGGGTTCACTTCCTCATAGCCATTCTCGCCCGACTGGCGATCCAGCATATATTGCGCCAACGCGCGGTGCAGCCGCGCCATCTGCCCGCGCAGCGCTGTAAAGCGCGCGCCGGACAGCGCCGCGCCGCCTTCGAAATCCATGCCCAGCGTCGGGCCGAAATCGGCATGGTCCTGCGGCGTAAAGCTGAACTGCCGGGGGTTGCCCCAACGGCTCACCTCGACATTGTCCGCCTCGTCCGCGCCTTCGGGCACATCGGCAGCGGGCAGGTTGGGAATGGCCGATAACAGGGCGTGCAGCTTCTCGCTGACCTCCCGGTCTTCATTCTCCAGCGCGGGCATGCTTTCCTTGAGCGCCGCAACTTCGGCCTTCAGCGTCTCGGCCTTTTCCATATCCTTGGCCGCCATGGCCGCACCGATCGCCTTGCTCGCTTCGTTGCGACGGGCCTGGCCCTGCTGCACCTCCGTCTTGATCGCCCGGCTCCGCTCATCCAGCGCCAATATGTCGGCGCTGGAAGCGGCCAGCCCCCTGCGGGCAAGGCCAGCGTCGAAAGCTGCGGGATTTTCGCGGATGAAACGAATGTCGTGCATGGGTCAGCCCTATGCCGCTCCGCGATCAGCCGCGCAACCCTGCGCGCCCCTGTCCGTTAGTCCTTGCAACACATCAGGAAAGGAGCCGGTAATGTGGATTGATCATGACGCGATGGTGCTGGTGGCGGACGGCCGCAAATTGCTGTTCTTCCGCAACAAGGGAGATCGCATGGCGCCCAATCTGGAAGCCGAGACGGTGAAGGTGCAGGATAATCCGGCTGACCGTTATCAGGCGTCGGACGCGCCCGGTCGCGCCTTCGATTCCGTGGGCAGCCATCGTAGCGCGATGGAACAGACCAATTTCCACGATCTGGAAGAAGCGCGCTTTGCCGCCGAAGCCGCCGACATGCTCAAGCGCCGCGCGCTGGCCAATGAATTTGACAAGCTGATCATCGTCGCGCCGCCGACCGCGCTTGGTGAAATGCGCAAGCGATATCACAAGGAGGTGCAAAGCCGCCTGGTGGGCGAAATCGCCAAGGACCTTAGCAATCATCCAGTGCCGGAAATCGAAAAGATCATCACCCAGAGCTGAGCTTTTTGAACAAAAAAGGGGCGGCCCCCCACAAGCCGCCCCTCCTGCACGCCCCCGCGTGAAAGGATGTTCTGTCTCGACCGGCCTAATCCGGGGCCGATCGGTTCGCTGCCTGGCTCAGGCTCCCTTCGCCTTACGCTCGGCAAAGCGCCGCCGCACGACCAGCGCCGCCGCACCCGCGCCGAACAGCAGCACCATCGGGGGTGCGGGCACATCATGCCCGCCTGTGCTGGTCGAGCCACCCGAGCTGCTGGATGACGTCGAAGACGATGTCGACGAAGAGGTGCTCGACGAGGTGGACGTCGACGAGGACGTGCTCGAAGATGTGGAAGACGAGGTCGAGCTTGATGTCGACGAACTGCTCGTCACGTTGCCGCTGGACGTGGAAACATTCCCGCTTGAAGTCGACACATTGCCGCTGGAGGTCGAGACGTTTCCGCTCGATGTCGACACATTCCCGCTCGACGTCGACACGCCGCCCGTGGAAGTCGACACGCCGCCCGTGGAAGTCGAAACCCCGCCGGTCGAGGTGGACACGCCACCCGTCGTGGAGCTGGTCGAACTGCTGATCCCGCCGGTGGAGCTGCTGGTGGAGGAAATCACCACTGATCCGCCGCCGCCACCGCCGCCGCTGCCGCCGAAGAACCCACCGAAGAACCCGCCGCCGCCAAAGCCGCCGCCGCCGCCGGCCAGCACCACTGGGGCAGCGCCGCCGCCTGACATGACCGGCATTTCCGCCGCCGGAAGGGGGGCGGGCAGGGGAATGGGCGCGGCTTGGGTCGTGACGATGATCGTCTGCGGCTTACGGGGAGCGGCCGGTTTGACGACCTTCCGCTTGATCGGACGGACGGCATAGCGCTTGGGTGCGGCCTTCACGCTCTTGGTGCTCTTGACCACGGCCGGGCGAGCGCTCTCCGCGACATGGACGGCGCCACCGCCGATGATCGCGCCACCGCAGGTGAATGCGCATAATTTGGCCAGTGCCATCCGTACCGACATAGCTATCCACTCTTGTTCGTCTTGAAGCTTCCGGCCGCGTCAGTCGCCTTGGGCAGCCATGAAACTGTTCCTGCTTCTAAAAAGGGGGAAGAACAGTTCAACTTCAACGCCATTAACCTTGAATATAGGCTATAAGTTGGTGGCGGATGTAGAACAGCACCAATCTTTATGGTTAACGTCTCGTTTTGATACGGTATTTGTTGATGATTGGATTGCGTTTTTCTTTGTCCTCCCCGCGTCGGCGGGCGCAGGGAGAATCGGCCTGACGAGGGGCCGTTGCCGTCCGCGGGCACGCTCGCGTTTCGCTCAGACGGGTGATTGCGCGCTTGTGTCGCCCCGCGCTGCTCGTTATTAGGCGCCGTCAATCATAAGTCACGGGCTACCGGCGCTTTTAAACCGGAGCCTCTCGAGTCGGAGAGCCAGATGGCATCGGTCCTGAATCCCGATAAAGACGGCCAGAATCCCCCGAAATCGGCTGTAACACTTCCCGCCGACTATCGTCCTTCGCCCGACGAAGAGTTCATGAATCCCCTTCAGCTCGAATATTTCCGCCAGCGGCTCTGGGACTGGAAAAAACAGATCCTGACGGAGGCGGAAGGCACGCTGGCCGTGCTGCAGAATGAACCGCTGCGCGAACCTGATCTCAACGACCGCGCGTCGAGCGAGACGGACTGGTCGATCGAACTGCGTACCCGCGACCGCCAGCGCAAGCTCATTTCCAAGATCGATGCCGCGCTCCGCCGCATCGATGATGGGGAATATGGCTATTGCGAGGTGACCGGCGAACCCATTTCGCTCGGTCGTCTCGAAGCCCGTCCGATCGCGACCATGACCGTCGAGGCGCAGGAACGTCACGAGCGGCAGGAAAAAGTCTCGCGCGACGATTAACGCTTTATCCATCGGTCGCTGGCAATGTCCCGCCAAATAAACGGGTCATTGCAAGGGATTGGGCATGGATAGCGATCAGGAAATGGCGGAACGGGGACCGGCGCGATCGGGCCCGCGGGACAGCCTGTTCCTGCTCACCAACCTCGCCACGCATGAAGGCACGCCGCTCGGCCGTGCCCGCGTGCGCAACCTTTCGGCGACGGGTCTCATGGCCGATTGTGAACGGCTTGTGCCTGCGGGCGCTGAGATCGTTCTGGAATTGCGCGGCGTCGGGCGCGTCAGCGGCCGGGTCGTCTGGTCGAAAGATGGCAAGATCGGTATTGCATTCGATCATGAGATCGACCCCGCGCTCGCTCGTAAACCCGTGGCCTCCGGCGGCGCCCACCGCGCGCCCTCCTATCTGCGTCTCCACCAGATAGGACGCTGAATTTCGGGACTCGCCGTTTTCTCGCTATTTCCTTCATGAAAGAAGCGGCCCGCTTCTAACGGCGCCGCCTTCCTCGTCTTTTTCGCGAGAAAGGGCGGGCTCGCGCCTCGCCCCTCTCGCGGAAATGCCGCATCAATTGCGCGTCATTTCCTCTTTCACCCGCAGTTTCTGCTTTTTGAGCGAAGCAACCAGGATTGCATCGGGCATCGGCCGACTCGTCTCCGCCTTGATCCGTGCCTCAAGGCCGGCATGCTTGGCTGAAAGAGCTGAAATGTGGCTGTTTTCCATGACATTCTCCTGATGAGGGCGATGGAAGAATGATTAGATCATGATTCGCTCCGCATGTCTTCGCACTATCGGGCCTTTGCGACGGGCCGCATGCAATTTTGCGATGGTCCGACCGTGTTTGCGGAGTTATCAGGAGGCTGTCCGCAACATGGCCGAGAAAGTGGGTAGTGGGTGAGCCGGGAAGATATCATGCGACGGCTGGAACTGCTGCGAATCGAGCATCGCGACCTTGATGGCGCGATCGAAGCCCTTGTCGATGCTGGCGGCCGTGACCAGATGCAGATCGCCAGACTGAAAAAACGCAAGCTCCGCCTGCGTGACGAAATAGCGCTTCTGGAAGACGCGCTCGTCCCCGACATCATTGCCTGATCTCTCTTTGCGCTGATTGTTGGTTAACAGCGGCCCTGAATGAGACAATCCGCCCGTTGTCGGCTGCATCTTAACTGACAAGCAGCAGCTTTTATGTCAGTGATTCGGTCCATGTCTCCGTCCGTCTCTCTTGACCGTGGTTTGCATCGGCGTCTCGTCGATGGCCTGTATCTGGAAGCCATGGTCATGGCCGATGAGGCGCGCGCCTATTTCGACCATCGGGATACGACGGAGGCCGAGTTGCAGGACCCGCTCCGCCGCGTGTCGTTCGCTTGCGAATCTCTCAAGGTTACGACCCGGCTGATGCACATCATCGCCTGGCTGCTCAGCCAGCGGGCGTGGCAGCGCGGCGAAATATCCGACGCGGACCTCATGGACGAAAAATATCGCCTGGGCCGCGCGACGGAAACGGACCCGGACATTGCTGCGGCTTTCCCCTTCGCCGCCCGCGCTCTGATCGACGCCAGCCAGGAGCTTTATGGCCGCGTCGCGCGCCTGCAGGACCGGATGGATCATATGGCGCGCCCACGCGCCCAATCGGAGAGTAGCCCAGCCCGCGCGCTGATGGATCGCCTGAATACTGCTTTTTGAGCGGCAACCGCCCTGTTTAGACTATCTTACAGGCTGGCGCTTCCTTTCTTATTTGGGCTAGACCGCTGACATGAACACGGGCTTGCGGCAACGCCGCCGCATATCAGCCATGTCGCAAGCCTCCCGGCTTCTCCTGCTGCCTCTGCTTTTGGCGGCTCCTGTCGTGCAAGCGCAGAGTGCCGAGCCTCCCGCCGAGGTGATTGATCAGGATCTGCCCCTTGATCCCATGCCCGACCTGGGTGTGGCATGGCCCGACCTTGGGCAGCCCGATACCGTTACGCCGCTGCCGCAGGACCCGGCGGACGCCGCCGATCAAGCGGGGGAAGTGGCCGATGCCGCTGCCGCTGTGCAAGACGCAGCTGACGATGTGCCCGCAGAGGTAGCGGCCTTTGCGGACTCTGGCGAAGAGAAGCGTTATCTGGTTCGGCTCAATGGCGTGGACCAGATTGCCGATGCCCAATTCGACAGCCGGTTCAAACAGTCGTCCGTCCTGCGCGAAGGGGAAGGGAAGCCTGCCAACATCGCCCAGATAAACAGGCGGATTAAGGAAGATAGCGAACTGCTCGAGCGGCTATTGCGCGCCAAAGGCTATTATGCCGCGCGCGTGCGCAGTTCCATTTCCGTCGCGCCCGGCGCTGAAGACCGGCTGGCTGTGCAGTTCGATATAGTGGCGGGGGTCCGATACCAACTTTCTTCCGTCGATCTGCCGGGGTTGGACGAGGCGGGCGAACGCGAAACCAAATTGCGTGAAGCTTTTCCCGTCCATGTGGGCGATCCCGTCGATGCCGATGCGATCCTGGCGGGGCAGGCCTCTCTGTCGCTCGCGCTCAGCGAGAATGGATTTCCTTTCGCCCGCGTCGGTGAACCGGAAGTGCGGATCGATCATGAGGAACGCAAGGGGGATCTGGATATCGTCGTCACGCCCGGCGCATACCGGACCTTCGGCTCGATCATCCTCAACAACGAAAGGCTTTTCAGCGCCCGCCACGTGGAGCGGATCGCGCGTTTTGAAAGGGGCGATCCCTACAACGCTTCGGATGTCGAGGACCTGCGTGGCGCAATCGTGGCCACCGGCCTCATATCTTCGGTAACGCTCACGCCAAAGGACGCCGGTGATGGCGAGCATGTCGATCTGGCCGTCGATGTGCGTCCTGCACCGATGCGGACCATCGCGGGCGAATTGGGCTATGGGACTGGAGAAGGCTATCGTGCCGCGGTCAGTTGGCAGCACCGCAACCTGTTCCCGCCTGAAGGCGCCGTGACATTACGAGGCGTTCTGGGAACGCAGGAGCAGACCGCGTCCTTCACCTACCGGCGAAACAATTTTCGGGAGCGCGACCATGTACTGACTGGACTGGTGTCCATCAGCAACATCAAGCGTGACGCCTATGACGCGCGCACGATCACTCTGTCCGGGGCGGTCGAACGACAAACCAACATCCTGTTTCAAAAGAAATGGGTATGGCGGGCCGGCGCGGAACTGATCGCATCGGATGAACGGGACGCGTTCAGTGGCGGAAACAGACGAACCTTCCTGATCGGCGCGGTGCCGCTCAGCCTGACCTATGACGGCAGCGATGATCTTCTGAACCCCAGCCAGGGCTTCCGCCTTGGCGGCCGGGTCAGCCCTGAACTTTCCTTCCAAAGTGGTACTTTCGGTTATTCGCGCGTCCAGATCGATGGCAGCGCCTATCAGCCGGTGACGGAGCGCGTCGTTCTGGCGGGGCGCGTCCGCTTCGGCACCATATTGGGTTCGACGGTCGACCGGATTGCGCCGTCCCGTCGTTTCTACGCAGGTGGCGGCGCTTCGGTCAGAGGCTATGGCTATCAGGATATCGGGCCACGCGACGCGAACAATAATCCAATCGGCGGTAAGAGCCTCGCGGAGTTCTCGCTGGAATCACGAGTACGGTTCGGCAATTTTGGCGTCGTCCCGTTCGTCGACGCGGGCAATATCTCCACCACCTTCCTGCCGCGTTTCCGCGATCTGCGCATCGGGGCCGGCATGGGCTTTCGCTATTATAGCAGCTTCGGCCCGATCCGGATCGATGTCGGCACGCCGTTGAACCCGCAAAAGGGTGATCCTCGCGTCGCTGTCTATGTGTCGTTGGGCCAGGCTTTCTGATGGCGGAAGGCGATCTCCCGCAGCCCCCACGGCGGCACCGCGCATGGGACGGCCGGTGGCAGCGCTGGATCGCCGGTCTGCTCGCGCTGCTGGTCGTCGTATCGGCCGCGGCGCTGGTTTGGCTGGACACAGTGGCGGGGCACCGCTTTCTGGTAACGCGCATCGACAGGATCAGCCCGCCTTCTGGCCTGCGTATCCGGGTCGATCGGATCGACGGCAGCATCTATCGCCGGGCCGTTCTGCACGGCGTGACGCTTGCCGATTCAAAGGGCGCTTTTCTCACCGCGCCGCGAGTGGAGTTGGACTGGTGGCCTCTGGCGTGGCTGTCAAACCGCCTCGACATCGACAGGCTCAATATACCAGCTGCGACGCTGCACAAGCTGCCTCGCCTTAACCCCGCCAGGCAGAAAGGCCCTATTCTCCCGAGCTTCGACATTCGTTTGATGCAGTTTTCGGTCGGGCGGCTGACTATCGACGACAGCATCAGCGGCAAGGTGCAGCAGGCGACCATTTCCGGCGATGCCGACATCAGGGGTCGCAGGGCCGTCATTGATCTTTCCGCGCGCGTGCAGGGGCAGGAGGACGCGATAAACCTTGCACTCGACAGTCGCCCTGATGACGACCGGTTCGATCTGGATGTGACGGTGAATGCCCCATCGGGCGGCGTTTTGGCAAACATTGCAGGGCTGCGGCAGGACGGCAATCTGCGTATCCGCGGGAAGGGGAGCTGGACTCGTTGGGACGGGCGTTTGGCTGGAACGCTGGATGGCGATCCGGCGATCGACCTCATGTTGGCGGCGCGCAGCGGCACCTATGCCGCAACAGGGTCGATCGAGGCATCGGCCCTGGCGGATGGGGGACTTGTGCAGCGTCTGTCCGCGCCACGCCTTTCGGTAAAAGCTCGAGGCTCGCTGACAAATCGCATCATCGACGGGAGTCTGTCGCTGCGATCGGAAGCGGTGCAATTGATTGCAGATGGGGCGCTGGATCTACGCAACTCTGCCTTCGATAATCTGCTGATCGATGTGAGCCTTACCCGACCTCAAGCTTTGTTGAAGTCGATGGGCGGGCGGGACGTCACCGCCCGAGTGCGGCTTGACGGTCCCTTCGCCGGGTTCGGCTACGAATATCTGCTAAAGGCTCGGCAACTGGCATTCGACCGAACGGTGATCAGTGATGTTCGGGCCGAGGGCAAAGGACGCAAGGCCGCGAATGCTCCGCTGCTCATCCCTGTCCACCTGCGCGCACGGCGATTGGATGGGCAGGGCGAACTTGTCGAAGGCATTGTCCGCAATTTCGTGCTCGACGGCGTGCTGCAGATAAAGGACCAGCAGCTCATCACCAACCCCATGCCGATCCGGTCCGACAAGCTGAACGGTAAGCTCGTCATGCTCGCGGACCTCAAGACTGGGCGCTATGACGTTGGTCTCGATGGGCAGATAAGCGGCTTGGCCATACGTGGCCTCGGCATCGTGGATCTGACCTCCAAATTGCGCGCGGTGCCGGGCAAGAACGGTGATTTTGGTCTTAGCGGCACAGCGGTGGCGCGCATGCGCCGGTTGGACAACAGCTTCCTGCGCAGCCTGGGCGGAGGCCTTCCCGTGATGCAAACGGGCCTTTCGCTTGGACCCGACAAGCGACTGATGTTCACGGACCTGCATTTGGAAGCGCCGCTGCTCAGCCTGTCCGCGGATGGCTATCGCCGCCCCGACCAGAGCTTCCATTTTGAGGGCAGCGGAACACACAGGCAATATGGGCCTTTGCGCCTGACGCTGGATGGCAAAATCGAACAGCCGACTATCGATCTCTTGCTTGATCGGCCTTTGGATGCGCTGGGTGTGGCGGGGATGCGGGCGCATCTCGTGCCGGACAGCGCCGGTTATCAATTCACCGCCCAAGGTGGGTCGACGCTTGGTCCTTTCACGGGAACTGGGCAAATCCTGTTACCCCCCGGCGGTCAGGCCGTCGTGAGAGTGGTAAAGCTCGCAGTGTCCGGGGTCACAGCGAGTGGCGATCTGCGCCCCGTCACCGGCGGCCTTGAAGGACAGCTCAATGTTGCCGGTCCTGTAAAGGGCAGCATCGCGTTCGCGCCGATCAACGCCGTCCAGCAGCTGGTTCTGAAACTCGACGCGACCGACGCCAGCTTTGAGGGACCAACTGCCATCGCGGTCCGCCGGGGCAAGCTGGATGCAACCGTCCTGCTTGATCCGTCGGGAACGTCGATCAACGCGGTGGTGCAGGCAAGGGGATTGCGCGTCGGTGGCGTCCTGGTCGGCAGAATGGTGGCTAACGCAGACCTGAGAGGCGGCTATGGAGCGGTAAAGGCCAGCCTGTCAGGACAGCGAGGACGCCTGTTCGACCTTCAGGGTGAAGCGCAGGTGGAGCCAGACCGCATCCGCGTGGCGGCCCGCGGAACGATAGACAAGCGTCCGATCCGGCTGACGCGGTCAGCGCTGTTGACCCGCAGTGCGGACGGGTGGCGGCTTGCCCCGGTGACCGTCAGCTATGCGGGCGGATCGCTGCAATTGGGCGGAGAGCTGAGCGGGCAAACCACACGGATCGAGGGCCGCGCGCAGAAGCTGCCCCTTTCGCTGCTGGATATTGCCTATGATAATCTTGGCCTTGGCGGAACCGCGACGGGCTCATTGACCTATGTCCATAGCCGTGGCGGCGTGCCGAGCGGTAAAGCGGATCTGCGCGTGCGCGGCTTGTCGCGATCTGGCCTGTCCCTCAGTTCCCGCCCTGTTGATGCCGGGATCAACGCTGTTCTCATGCCTGATCGGTTGGCAGCGCGCATGCTGTTCGCAGCCGATGGCCAGACGATAGGGAGGGCTCAGGTTCTATTGACCCCGCTCGGCACGCAGGGAAGTCTGGTCGATCGGCTCAATAGTGCGCCGCTGTTCGGACAGCTTCGATTGAGAGGAGCCGCCGATACGCTATGGCGCCTGACTGGCGTGGAGATCGTCGACATATCCGGACCTGTGAGCGTGTCCGCCGATGCCCGCGGCACGTTGGGTAATCCGGTCATCTCTGGCGCGCTCGCAACGGATAATGCAGCGATCACCAGCGCTGTCACCGGCATGCGGCTGCACAATGTGCAGGCGCGGGGAAGATTTTCTGGCGCGCAACTGGTCATGTCCAGCTTTACCGCTAGCGCCAAAAATGGCGGCGTCGTGACGGGGACGGGAAGCTTCACCTTCGCCGGGATTGCCGGGGTCGGCATGGATTTGCGTCTACAGGCGGAAAATGCGGCGCTCCTCGATCGGGATGACATAGCCGCTACGGTCACTGGCCCGATCACCCTGCGTTCCGATGGCGTCAACGGCACCGTCGGTGGCGACCTCCTGCTCGATCGCAGCCGCTTCACGCTGGGCCGGGCGTCGGCCATTGCTCAGATCCCTGAGCTGCAAGTGACGGAGGTCAATCGGAACGGGGAAGAAGTCGAACGTCCTCGCACAAACCGGCCATGGGCTCTGGCGGTAAAGGCCCGCGCGCGAAATCGACTGACGGTCACCGGGCTGGGGCTCGACAGCGAATGGCGCGCCAACCTCGACATCAAGGGCACCGTCATCAGCCCGGCCATCTCTGGTAGGGCAGAGCTGGTCAGGGGTGGCTACACCTTTGCCGGACGCCGTTTCGAACTGCGGGAGGGCAAGATCCAGTTCGATGGCCGAACACCCACCAATCCTACACTGGATATCGATGCCGAGGCGGACGTCAGCGACCTCAAGGCGATGATCCATGTAGGTGGAACCGGCCTGAAGCCCGACATAAGTTTCAACAGCATCCCCGCCTTGCCGCAGGACGAACTGCTTTCCCGCATCCTGTTTGGCACTTCGATCACCAATCTTTCCGCGCCGGAGGCATTACAGCTCGCATCGGCGGTGGGATCCTTGCAGGGTGAAGGTGGACTTGATCCGATCAACGCGGTGCGCAAGGCCGCTGGGCTGGATCGCCTGAGGATCATCGCGGCCGATCCCACACAGGGGCAAGGGACGTCCTTGGCGGCGGGCAAGTATCTGACGCGTAAGACTTATGTGGAACTGATCACTGACGGCCAAGGCTATTCCGCGACACGTATAGAATATCAGGTGACACGTTGGCTTTCCTTGCTGGCGGCGATCTCCACGCTTGGTCGTGAGAGCGCGAATGTGCGCATTTCGAAAGATTATTGAGCAGACTTGCGCCGATTTACGTGGCCAAAATGCCACATTTTCAGTCGTTTATCTTAGGTTCATGAAACCTAAGTCCGGCGTCGCGACTTCCACCACTTCCTCCTGAAGGAGGTGAGTGACAATGGAGTACCCTATGCGGAAAATAATGGTCGCAACCTTGCTGGCTGGATCGGCCGTAGCCGCTCCCGCCCTGGCCCAGGATGCTGGAGCCACTTTCACCGGCCCTCGGGTCGAAGCGATTCTAGGCTATGACCATACCGGTGCTGGCAGCAGCGTGGACAACGACAATGGAGAAGATGACCAGTCGATCGATGGCCTGCTCTATGGCGTCGGCGCGGGCTATGACATCAACCTGGGCAGCGCTGTCATAGGTGTTGAAGGCGAATTCACTGATTCTACTTCCAAGAGCAGCCGGAACCCGTTCACTGACCAGTTCGGCTTTGGCCGGGTCAGCCAGGGGCGTGACCTCTACATCGGTGCACGCGCGGGTATTCTCGCCAGCCCCGATACGCTCGTTTATGTGAAGGGTGGTTACACCAACACCAAGTTGAACGTGCTTGCGGGTGACACCAATCAGTCCACCGACACGGCCTTCAAGCTGGACGGCTGGCGGGTCGGCGGCGGCGTTGAGCGCGCGTTCAACCAGAATATGTTCGGTAAGCTGGAGTATCGCTACTCGAAATATGACAGCGCCCATATCGACTTCGTCAACGGCGCAACCAGCAGCGAGTTCGATATCGACACTGACCGTCATCAGGTCGTAGCCAGTGTAGGCTGGCGTTTCTGACGGATGGGGAGGGCCGGTGCTGACCGGTCCTCCCATCTCACGATATCCTACAAAGTCGCTTCAATCTCACGTGCAGCCTGGTCGGGATTTTCCGCCAGGCTTATGGGCCTTCCCACAACAAGGATCGATGCGCCGCGATCCAGCGCTTCTCGCGGCGTCACGGCGCGCTTCTGGTCGCCCATGGCGCCGCCCTGCGGGCGCACGCCTGGCACCACGAAAAAGCCGTCGGCCCATGCCTTTTTGGCCAGCGCGACTTCTTCACCCGAACAGACGATGCCGTCCAACCCGGCACTTCGAGCAAGATCAGCGAGCCGCGCCACCTGATCTTCTGCCTCGCCGCCGACCCCGATATCCACCAGATCGCTATTGTCCAGGCTAGTGAGGACGGTGACAGCCACCACCTTCGTATTGATGCCAGCCGCCGCCTTCGCGTCCTCCAGCATCGCGCGTCCTCCTGCCGCATGCACGGTCAGGATGGCTGGCTCCAGGCCATTGAGCGCCTGCACGGCCTTTGCCACCGTGTTCGGAATGTCATGAAGCTTGAGGTCGAGGAAGATCGGAAGGTCGAACTTCATCATCTCCCGCACGCCATGATGCCCGTGCGCGCAGAAGAATTCGAGCCCCAGCTTCAACCCGCCTACATGCCCGCGTACGCGCCCGGCCAGGTCCTGGGCTTTGCTGAGGTCGGGCGTATCGATCGCGACGTAGATAGGGCTGCTCATGCTGTTCCTGTAACAGGGTGGGAAGGTGAAGTGGTCGGAAGCGGTTCAACGGAGTCCACGGGCAGGGAAGCGGGCGCTGCCGTCGCGGTTGCCGCGACGAGGGCACGCTCGGTATTTTCCAGCTTCCGCTTCATCCGCCAACGCGTTGTACGGGCCACGATCCAGAAGGGGAGAACCCCCGCCAGGAACGCGATCAGAATGGGAAACCAGATGCGCGTCTCCCACACGATGTCGCCCCAGATCTTGATTTCGGTGGGCCGATTGTTCGCTTTGCAAAAGAGAGCAATCGCGACGGCCAAGACAACCCAGAAGGCAGTCCGTAGGAATTGCATTCGGCATGTCCTTTAGCTGCTGATGGGACAGCTTAGGCCATTTCGACGCAGTTCGGAAGCGCCTCGTCGGATTTACTGGTTCCTGGCGCTTGCAACAGGCGCTCGCCAATCCCGGAACCCTTGTGCCCACCTGCGCATTTTTCTCGACGGCAAGGAGGTCGAGATCATGGCGGCGCGAGCATATTGGCAAGGGCAGATCAGGCTGGCTCTTGTTTCCATACCTGTGGAAATCTACGCCGCCACCAAGTCTGGCGCCCAGATTGCGTTTCATCAGATTCATGAGCCCAGCGGAAAGCGGGTTCGATATGAAAAGACCGTGCCGGGCCTCGGTCCGGTGAAGCCTGAGGACATCGTCAAAGGCTTTGAGGTCAGCAAGGGCGACTATGTCCTGCTCCAGCCCGATGAGATCGAAGCGGTGAAGCTGGAAAGCAAGAAGACGCTTGAGCTGACCCAGTTTGTCGATGCCGACGAAATCGACGTTCTTTATTATGAACGGCCCTATTATGTCGTGCCCGCCGACGATCTTGCAGAGGAAGCCTTCGTCGTCCTGCGAGAGGCTTTGCGACGGGCGCGGAAGGTCGGGCTCGGCCAGCTCGCTATGCGTGGACGGGAATATATTGTCTCGTTGAAGCCCTGCGGTCGCGGAATGGTGCTCGAGACGCTTCGATATGCGGATGAAGTGAACAAAGCCCAATCCTATTTCCGTGAGATCGACGATGTGAAGCCGGACCCGGAACTGCTCGACCTGGCCGAGGCGCTCATTGAAAAGAAGACCGCGCCGTTCAAGCCGGACAGCTTTCACGACCGCTATGTGGATGCGCTCGAACGGCTTATCGACAAGAAGAAAAAGGCCAAGGGGCGCCGCATCATCGAGGATGAGGGTGAAGCGCCTGCCAAGCGTGGCGGCAATGTGATCGACCTGATGGCCGCGCTCAAGAAGTCGGTCGACAGCGGCGCTAAAAAGGCAGCAGCCAAGCCTGCGGCGAAGAAACCGGCCGCCCGGCGGAGCACCGCTACCAAGGCTCCTGCGCGCAAGCGAGCCTGATATATGGCCGAAGCCGATCCCCTGAAGGAATATAATCGCAAGCGCGACTTCACCAGGACACAAGAGCCTGCCGGAAAGCGGGAGCGCAAGAGCGGGAACAGCTTCATCGTCCAGAAGCATGACGCGACCCGCCTACATTATGATTTCCGGTTGGAAGTCGATGGCGTTCTGAAAAGCTGGGCCGTCACGCGCGGTCCCAGCCTTGATCCTGCCGACAAGCGCCTCGCCGTCCGCACGGAAGATCATCCACTGTCCTACGCCAGCTTTGAAGGCACCATTCCAAAGGGTGAATATGGCGGCGGCACCGTGATGTTGTGGGATGAAGGCACATGGGAGCCAGTGCCCGGCAAGAGCGCGAAGGACCTGGCGAAAGGCCATCTCCACTTCGTTCTGCACGGCCAGCGGATGAAGGGCGAGTGGCTGCTGATCCGCCTGAAGCCACGGCCCGGTGAAGGGAAGCGAGAGAATTGGCTGCTGCGCAAGATCGATGACGCTTATGCTGGCCCTGCCGAGGATCTCGTGGGACGGGAACTGACCAGCGTCAAAAGCGGCAGGACCATGAGTGAAATCGCTGCCAATGCGCCTGCGATCTCGCTCAAGGGGAAGCGCGGCAAGGCCTTCGACGCCGCGATGGACGAAGCGGAGAGGGCAACCCCGCCGCGTCCTGCGCGAAAGCGCGGCAAGTCGGGAAAGCCACCTCCATTTCAGGCGCCGCAGCTGGCGACGCTGGTGGATGCTGTTCCCACCGGCAGCAACTGGCTGCATGAAATCAAATATGACGGTTACCGCAGCCTCGTCAGTGTGGCGGGAAGCCGCGTGCAGGTTTTCACGCGATCCGGCCTCGATTGGACTGATCGCTTCGCATCCTTGGCGGAGGAGTTTGGGGCTATGAACCTGCCTCCAATGCTGATCGATGGAGAAATCGTGGCGCTTGGGCCTGATGGGAATCCCGATTTTTCGACATTGCAGCAGGTACTGAAGGGCGAAAATAAGGGCGCGCTTCATCTCTTCGCCTTCGACCTCCTCTCCCTTGATGGTGAAGATCTGACCTGGCAACCGAACATTGCCCGAAAGGAGAAGCTCGCAGCCTTGCTTGGACAGGGTAGCGCCCATGTGCATCTGTCTGATCATATCGTCGGCGCTGGTGAAAAGCTGTTCCAAACGATGTGCGGGGCGGGGCAGGAGGGAATAATTTCCAAGCGCGCTGACGCTCCCTATCGCGGTGCACGGACAAAGAATTGGTTGAAGGTCAAATGCACCCGCCGCCAGGAATTCGTCATTGTAGGGTGGACGCCAAGCTCCGCCAGCGGCCGTTCGATTCGTAATGTCCTGCTTGCCCAGAATGAAGATCAGCGCCTTGTCTACGCCGGCAAGGTCGGCACCGGGTTCAATGCGCAAAACAGCGAGCAGCTTCTCAGCCAGCTGAAGGCGCGGACCCGAAAATCCGCCCCCTTGGAGGTTCCGCGCAGCGAGACGCGAGGGGCTCAGTGGGTACGTCCTGATCTGGTCGCAGAGATCGCCTTTGCCGAGTTCACTAGCGACAATGTCGTGCGTCACGGAAGTTTCCTTGGCCTTCGTGAGGACAAGAAGGCGAAGGAAGTCGCTCGGGAGAAGGTGATGGCTGTGCCCGAAAAGGAAAGCGACGTGCATGTCTCAAATCGCGACCGGCTGATCTTCCCCGAAGCCAAGGTCACCAAAGGGCAGCTCGCCGACTATTATGATGCGGCCGGAGCGATCATGCTGCCATGGATCGCGCACCGGCCGATCAGCCTTGTCCGTTGTCCGCAAGGCCGAGCGAAGAAATGCTTTTTCCAGAAACATGACAGCGGCAGCTTTGGCGATCATGTGAAGCATGTCCCAATTCGCGAAAAGGATGGGGACGAGCAGGACTATCTCTATGTGGATGACATAGACGGGCTGGTCGCCTGCGTTCAAATGGGCACGATCGAGTTTCATGGCTGGGGATCGCGGGTCGAGGATGTCGAAAAGCCTGATCGCCTGATCTTCGACCTCGATCCCGACGAAGGCCTGGATTTCGGGGATGTGAAAAAGGCCGCACGGGATATCCGCCGCATACTTGAAGATATTGGCCTCACAAGCTTTGCCATGTTGTCCGGCGGCAAGGGGGTGCATGTGGTAGTTCCGCTCACGCCAGAAGCCGAATGGCCCAAGGTCAAGGACTTCGCCGACCGCTTTTCACGCGCGCTTGCTTCTGCCGAACCCGAACGCTTCACCGCCACCATGAGCAAGGCCAAGCGCAAGGGAAGGATCTTCATCGACTGGCTGCGTAACCAGCGCGGCGCAACGGCGGTGCTTCCCTATGTGGTGCGAGCACGGGAGAATGCCCCGGTAGCGGCACCAGTCACTTGGGATGAGCTGGAAGGCATCGACCGCGCTGGAGCTTACACGATCGCGGACGTCGATGAGCTTCTGGCCCGAGCCGGTTCACGGGAATTGCGTGGTTGGGGCGAAGCGCGCCAGACTCTGCCAGACTTTTGAAGCGGATATCTCACCGGCATCTTTTCTCTGCGGCAGCCTTGCTGCATAAGCCGATTCACCATGACACAACCCGACAAAGACGCGCCGAAAGGCGAAGCTTCCGAACAGGCGACTGACACCAAGCCGGATCTGGCATCTGCTGCGCGGAAGACCGCGGGCAGGGGCGTATGGATGGGCACGGCGGTAGGCATTGGATCGGCCGCAATCGTGGCAGCGCTTCTATACGCGAACAAGAAACGCGGCTGACAAGCTCAGGTCGTGAAAAAAGAGGCGGCATGGCCTTCGCTCCATGCCGCCCCATGTTGCGACCCTTTTGGGTTGGGGTTTTACAATCTGTACTGATGCGTCGTCGTTATCATGCGGCCCCGCGGCTCAAGTAAGAAATTAGCTCAAGCTTGCTCACGGTGCCGCTCTTGTCAGTATCAGCAGTCTTGAAGGCGCCGTCGGTCCACGTCGCGATATCAGCGGCCGCGAGTTTTTGGCCGCTACTCTTCATCTCCTGATTCTTGAGCGCCACCATCCAACGCGAGAATTCGGCTTTGTCGAGCTGCCCATCTCCGTTGGTGTCATAGGCTGGAAACTCGCTATCGACGATCGACGCCACTGTATCTGGCGGTGTCTGGCTGGGTTCGGGCGAGTTCATCTGCGCGCCTAGGGGGCCGTCGGCGGAAGTCTGCCCAACCGCCGGAACGGCAGCAGACAGGACAGCGGCAGTAATAAGGGCGCGTAACATGATCTTTTCCCTCCGCGTCGATGAACACCATCTCGATAGCTTCATGGGCAGAATACATGAAAGACTATCGCGTTTCCTGAATGATTGTTCAGCATCAACATCTTAGCCTGCAAACGGGCTCATCTGGTCTTCAAATACTGCCATAATCAGGGTGAAAAGCGGCGAAGACCCGCGAGGGGCACTCGAAAGAAGCGCGATTTGCCCTTGCAGGGCTCGCCTGCTAGGCGGCGCGCGATCTTTCACCAGCAAATCAGGATTCGTTCGATGGTCCCGCGCTATGCCCGCCCGCAAATGACAGCACTCTGGGAACCAGAGGCCCGGTTCCGCATCTGGTTCGAAATTGAGGCCCACGCTACCGAGGCGCTTGGCGAACTGGGCGTAGTTCCCAAATCCGCCGCCAAGGCGCTGTGGGATTGGTGGGCGACCAACCCGGTCATCGACGTTCCTGCGATCGATGCGATTGAAGCAGTCACCAAGCATGACGTCATCGCCTTCCTGACCTGGGTAGCGGAACAGGTTGGGGACGAAGCGCGCTTCATGCATCAGGGTATGACGTCTTCGGACGTACTCGACACCTGCCTTGCCGTGCAGATGTCGCGGGCGGCGGACATCCTGATCGAAGATCTTGACCAGCTGCTGGCGGTCATCAAGCGCCGTGCTTTCGAGCACAAGCTGACGCCGACTATCGGCCGCAGCCATGGCATTCACGCTGAACCCGTGACCTTCGGGCTCAAGATGGCCGAAGCCTATGCCGAGTTCAGCCGCTGCCGCACCCGCCTGATCGCGGCGCGTGAAGAAGTCGCGACCTGCGCCATTTCTGGGGCGGTGGGTACGTTCGCGAATATCGATCCGCGCGTGGAAGAACATGTCGCGGCCAAGCTAGGGCTCGCCATCGAGCCCGTTTCGACACAGGTGATCCCGCGCGATCGGCACGCCATGTTCTTCGCGACATTGGGCGTCATTGCGAGCTCTATCGAGCGCCTGGCCGTTGAAGTCCGCCACCTGCAACGCACAGAAGTATTGGAAGCCGAGGAATATTTCTCGCCGGGCCAGAAGGGCAGCTCGGCGATGCCTCACAAGCGCAACCCGGTTCTGACCGAGAACCTCACGGGTCTCGCCCGCATGGTCCGCAGCTATGCGCTGCCCGCCATGGAGAATGTCGCGCTGTGGCATGAGCGGGACATCAGCCACTCATCGGTTGAGCGCTATATCGGGCCCGACGCCACGATCACGCTCGACTTTGCGCTAGGCCGACTGACGGGCGTCATTGACAAGCTGCTCGTCTATCCTGAGCGGATGATGAAGAATCTGGACAAGATGGGCGGTCTTGTTCACTCGCAACGGGTATTGCTCGCCCTGACGCAGGCTGGCGTCTCGCGCGAGGACAGCTATCGCTACGTTCAGCGCAACGCCATGAAGGTCTGGGAATCGGATGGCCAGCTGTCGCTGCTCGAACTGCTGAAGGCTGACCCGGACGTCGCTGCGGCCCTGTCTGCCGCACAGATCGAGGAAAAGTTCGACCTCGACTATCATTTCAGGCAGGTGGATACGATCTTCCGCCGGGTATTCGGTGAAGCCTGACTCGAGCCATAAGGCTCAGGTCGGCGAAAGGGCGCGGAAACGCGCCCTTTTTTGTACCGTGTGTGATCAACGGCTAACGCGGACTGAAAGCGCAGCGCGAACCCTGGCGCGCGCCAATTCAGATCTTGAATATGCAGAAAAATGTGGTCGGGGAGAGAGGATTCCAGACCGGAATATCTATCACCCAGGCCGAGGGAAATCCGCGGTTTTTGCGGGGTTGCTCGGCTCTTGTGCGCGGTAAGTGTGCAGCAGTCAAGAGTCGGCCGATGGGTAAGGATCTCCCTTGCAAACTCGGCTGCCCCGACCTGCTTGAAGTTGCAGTGGTCCAGCCGATATAGCCATAACCCTCGCCTTCGGATGCCGCTGCAGCATTGTACAGTGCTGCGCCATGCCGTTCGCTAGCCGCAAGGGCGTTCGTCGACTGCGGCGATACTGAACGGCACGGTAGGGCCGAGCTCAGCGGCTGACCGGGGCTAGTCAAGCGAAGGAGGCCGCAGGCGGTGGGCGACGCGGTTGCTATGTGGTAACCGGACCAAGCGTGTGGCGTATCGCCTAATATGTTCTCGGTAAGTCCCAGTGTGGCCTAAAATTCGCGAAGCGCGATAAGCGCTGTGCCCGCTAGCCTTGTTCTTGAGAATCTTAGTCACCAACATCTTCTGCCTCACATAGGATCGATCCGCCTTCGCCACGCAAAATAGACTGTCACGTAAAAGCCTGCCATTTCTCTTGATCTTCTTTGTTTTACGTCCTTTCGCACCAGCGATCTGTCTGCCGCCGCGCTCGTGCCTCCTCTATTTCTCCCTCGAGATTGAAAAAAATGTTCTCGTCCGCTTAGTTATACTGCTGGACTTGCCTATAAGCTTTGGGCTTGGGCACACGCCTGAGACCGCAGACGCCGGCAGCGTCTCGATAAGCGAGGGTCCAATGTCTTCGTCTCGTCTTGCGGATAGAATCCGCGCTAACCGTAAAAGCCGTTCCCCCGTTGAGGACACGGTGGAGGAGTTCTACGAAGAAGTCAGTGAAGCGGTCGAGGGAGGCGCCTCATACCGAAAGATCCACGCGCAGCTCACGCGCGAAGGTCACAATGTAGGAAAGGGCCACAGCAGCCTTTTCAGGGCGTTTAAGAAAGTGAAGGCGCGCCGCGATCAGCCGACTACGAACGGAAAGGGGTCTGCTGATCCAGGGTGGGAAACAGTCGATGGTGACGTTGTTCCCGAGCCAACTCAATCGTCCAATTCGGGCCTGAGGGCAATTGTGGACACCCGCCGAAACACGTCCGGTTGGTAAGGGAGGCAGGGATGAAGACAAAATTGTTAAGCGGCGCTTCGCCGCTCGCTATCTCCCCACTGGTCGCTATCTCGTCACTCTCCAACGCAGGGGGTGAAGGGAAGACCACGATAGCTTTGGCGGCGGAGGCTGCGCTCGACCTGCTGGGGCGTGCGCCCCAACTTGTCGATATAGATCAAGGGATGGGAAGTTTGGCGTTTCAACGAGCGGATGCGAAATCCCTGGACTGGACTTGGGATGAACCCAAGGCTCCGGCAGTGATAGAGCGACTGCGCGATCGTGATGTCATCTTCGATTTTGGTGCAAACGCCCTAGCGTCGAGCGCTCCGGTGGTGCGCCTTTATGGCAAGGTGTGCGATGCGCTCGCAGACGTGGGCTTCCGCCGGGTGGCGCTGGTGCCAATCTCCACCAACAAACCAGGCGCAGTAGGTGCCGCTAAGGATATAATCCGAGCCTTCTCGCATATGGAATGTCACCCGGTGCTCGTGAATCGTGACGGTAGCGGCCATTATGATGGGGACGTTTCAGATTTACCCGCGATTGGTATGCCGTACCTTGATCCTGTGCTGCAGGAATTTCGCACCACATTGCAGGATCAAAATATCAGCCTTGCAGACGCACTTCGCTCGCCCCCTCCGGGCTGGGTGAACGCGGTGGACTATTTGGGCATGTGGCTCCGCGAATTCGCCACGCAGCCCGTGATGATTGACATCCTGGGGGGTGATGTCGGCCAGGTGCTTGATAGCCTTGGCCGTCAAACTCGTCCACCGCTCCGGCTTCGCGGGCTTGCTGTGAAGCATCTCCACGACGACGCCATTCAGGACCTGGGGCGTTTGAGCACCTTTACCAGCGACATTCAGACGAATGGAGTCTGGAGAATATTAGCTAAGCATGGGCTTACTCCAGTGGGTCTTCGGGCGGCGGCGGAAGAGCTTGAGCAGCGGGATTCCCGCTGATTGGATATTGCCCGTGCAGTATATGTCTATTCAACGTCCATCGAACGGATTTTGCACGGGCAATTCCCCAGTCTTGCCGTACAACCCGTGTGTCCTGAACGTTCATTGCACGTGCAACAAACGTAAAAGATAACACTATGATAGGCGTAGTAAGTTCCAAGAAAGAAATTTCCAGGCGCAATACCGCAAAGGTGTGGCAAAGCACACTCCTTTGCGTCAGGCGCAATACAGCTAATTGTACGCGCTTGCGCGTACAATTAGCTGTCCAGTACTGCTGTAACCATAGCACTTTGATTATATCAAAGCGTCTGCTGGTTTAGCAGCAGCCGTCGCCGACTACACGGCTCAGGGCGGTCCGTGCAACGAACCTTGGGTTGCGCCATCCCTCCGGTCGGCGCTGAATGCGCTGAAGGGAAGATGCCGCCTGCGCGTCCGCAGTAGATTCGCTAGACGCCCCAGCCAACCGTAAAATGCTTTGCCATGCAGCAAGCATGGAAAATCGCTCCTCTGGCGCTCCCTGTGATCGAGTTGATGAAGGGGAAAAAGGTTTTTCTTCGGCTCGGTCGATCCAAAAAGGAGATATCGACCATGACGAAATTGAATATTGCAGGCGGCAGCGCTGCTGGGCCTGAACCCTCGCCACCTGGCGGCGATTGGGACATCAGGATCCTGCGCCGTGTCGGCAGGCTTGACGATTTCCCCCGTGCCAAGGACCCGGTGAAGCCGATCCGCCAGGTCGCGGTGGTGGACGTTGAGACCACAGGCATCGATCCGCTGCTGCACCAGGTCATCGACATCGCCTATGTCGTGCTGGCGGTCGACGCCCGGGGCGAGATTGTCGACATTGTGCGTCAGGGCCAGTCGCTCTGCGATCCGGGCATGCCGATCCCGCCCCGCATCACCATGCTGACGGGCCTTACCGATGAGCATGTCAGGGGAACCGCGATCGATCTGGATATGCTCGAGCAGATTTTTGCAAGCGTGGACGTGTTTGTTGCCCAAAATTGCTCCTTTGACGCTGGCTTCCTGCGGCAGCTTCTGCCCTCCACCAAGGACGCCGCCTGGGCCTGCAGTCTGCGTGATTTCGACTGGCTGAAGGATGCCGGTCTTGATGGTCGGGCCTTGGGGCATCTGCTGATGCAGATCGGTTTCTTCAACGACGGACACCGCGCGCTCAACGATGTGATCAGCCTCATCCATCTGTTGGCCTGGCGCCTGCCAAGCGATCAGACAGTGATGGGCGCGTTACTGGCCAACGCCGAACGGGAGACCGTGCGGCTGGAGGCGACCGGCGCCGGATTTGGCAAGCGGTCCTTGCTGAAGGCGCGCGGGTATCGTTGGGATGTTGCCGCCAAGGTCTGGTGGATCGAGGTGACCTATGGCGAGCTGGACGATGAGCGCCTCTGGCTACAGCGTGAGATCACGCCCTTTGGCCCCTATCCACGCGTCCGCCCCATCACATGGCATCAACGTCACCGCTGAATGCTGAGGAGCATGCGGCCTCCGCGGCACGCTCAATCCCTAACAGATGAAAGAAGAGTGAGCCCCACAGCAGAGTGGAAAAATGGCTCCAGCCCCAGGCTGAACCTTCAGAGGAAATGATATGACCGTTACCAATATCTTATTGCAGAACCATATGCTCGCGATCCGGAGTGAGATGGGCTACCCGCTCTTCGCTCCTGCTTGCCACACGCTGGCATGGTCGGCGGGCGGCCCCGTCGATATGCAGGTCGGCATGGACTTGGCGCGACTGGCCCAGACCACAAGCCGTGATCTGATCTACGGCGCCTGGCAGTCAGCCGAGCACGAGCGGCCGAGTGAATATGTTCTGGCTTTGCGACAGCCTCACCTTGTCGAGATAGTCCGCAACTGCAGCTTCTATGCCGCCGATGAAGACGCGCCGCTCATCCTGTTGTGCGAGACGCGGGATGAGCATTATGTCCTAAACGCTCGGCTGTTTCTTGAACGCAGGAGAGGATTGCCAGGGCGCCGACTGGAGCTCGGCAAGCGCCGCGCCGAGCAGCGGATCATTCATTCCCTAAACGCCTCCGTCGATCACGTGCTTGAAGGCGGTGGCGTCATGCCGCGCGGCGGTGAGTGGATGCCCTACCCGGCTACACAATCGGAAACGGTGACCGTCCAGTTCAGCTGACCTTTGAGCCGATGGCGACAGCGCCGTCGGCTGTATTTCATTCAGACATTCAGGAACAATTTATGCACAATGCCACTACCCTCAATCTCAAGCCCCGCAGCTGGGTTATCATCGACATCGAAAGCGCCGTAACGGATGAGAGCGGTCATCACCGCTATATGGCGATGGAACGCTGGGTGCCGACGCCCGGCAAGCCGTCGCGGCGCGGCTATGAGAGGAGCGCGGATCCGCTTGTGGTCCCGCGATGGGTTTTTCAGACCATCATTGCGGCTGCCATCATGATTTTGGTCGAACATGATGATGGGAATGTTGAAGTCGCCAGCTTCACCACGCTCAGTGCCCCGGAGCTCGACGAAAAGGGCGTTGCAAGCGGCATCATCAACGCCTTGGCTGATGCGCCTCCTGGCGCGGAAATGTGCTCGTGGGCAGGCATGCTCAACGATATTCCTCTCCTATCTATGGCCTGCAAACGCCACGGATTGACTTATCCCGCAGGATGGCGCTGGCTGGGATTTGGCGGCAACGATCCTGTCCGGCACATCGACCTGGCGAGGACGACGACGGCTGGTTTCAAAATGAAGCCTATTCATTTGGCTGAAGTTCTGGCGTCGCTTGACATCCCGGCGAAGATCACAGTCCCCGCTTTTGCGGTTGCTCCGCTGATCAACAAGAAGCGATGGGATCTCGTCCGGAGCGTGGTGGAAAATGATGTGATCAGCACGGCGTTGCTCTTGGCGCACTGGCGCAAGCTTCATGATCCGCGCACGGAACTGCATGTGGTCAAAGACCGCATCCTGCGCCGGGTAGAAGAGATGCGACCAGATGCACTCTATTTGCCGGAGCTGAGCGCTTACCGTTTGCGGCTATTCCAGGCGCAGCAGAAAGAAGCTGCCGCGAGCATGGCGGCGTTGGCACCTTGGCTGCAAGATGCCGCATGATCAGGATCGGGGCAGCCTTAGTGGCTGCCCTGAGTTCCGGAAAGTCGGCAACGGGGAAATGGGCTGCTCACGGTCATATTAGTGAAAATCATGGCTGCGAATGGGCAGAAGCTGCTCGGGCTCAGCAGCAGTCCTGAACGGCGGTGACGCAAGTGTCCGGCCGCTCGGGAATGCTGGATCCCGCGGATCAGGCCCACCGCCATGGCTCGCGCCATCGCCCCGTCCGGGCGCGACGCTGAAGTCCGTGCGCCCCACCGAGCGAAGTATCTCGTCATGATCGCTGATCCGGTCGCAGATGATGTGGATGACCTCGCCTTCCTTCTGCAGCTTGCCCCGCATGGCGATCATCGATGCGGACATCACCTGCCGCCGATAGATTTCGAACTTGGTTGGCCAGAGAATGCCCTGTGCCACGCCGCTTTCATCCTCGATGGTGACGAACAGCACGCCCTTGGCCGATCCTGGGCGCTGCCTCACCAGGATGACGCCTGCGACCTCGACATTGCGCCCATCGCGAAAGGATCGAAGATCGGCGCAGGGCACGATGTTCATGGCGTGAAGCTGCGATCTTAGGAAGCTGAGCGGATGTGCGCGCAGCGACAGCTGGAGCGAACGATAATCTTCCACCACCTCGCGCCCTTGCGTCATCGGCCGCAGATCGACCGATGCCTCCAGACCTTCCGCTGAGAACTTGCCGTCCCGCTCATCAGCCGCGGCGAAGAGTGGCAGCGGCGCTTCGCCAAGACCCTTCACCTTCCAGAGGCCCTGCCGCCGGTCCTGCGCGATGCAGGCAAAGGCATCCGCCTCCGCGAGCCGCTCGATCGCGGCGCGTGGCACCCGCGCGCGGCGCCAGACTTCCTCGACGCTCTCGAACGGCGCTGGACCGCGGGCGGCGATAATCGCCGCGCCATGCAGATTGGCGAGCCCGCGCACTTGCCGAAAACCAAGCCGCACCGCCTTGGTGCGCCCGCGCGCAGGTTCCAGCGTACAGTCCCAGTGGCTGTGGTTGATTGAGACCGGCCGCACCTCAACACCATGTTGACGGGCGTCGCGCACGATCTGCGCTGGCGCGTAGGCGAGCAGCCCTTCTTCATGGAGGGCTCTGACACTGATCCAGAGGATGCAGAACGCTTTCGTCGCATCTTGGACAGTGATCAGGACTGCGTGGTTAAAACCGATCAATGTGTCAAGGGCGGCCGCAGCGTCGTTGCCAAGGGGGATGCTTAGCGCATTCGAGGAACTCATCGAACGGATTGACGCCGAATGCCGGGCCGTCATTGCTCGCGGCTGGAGGCTAACTGGAGAATAGAGCCAGGCGAAAACCGCTCCAACGGCTGATGAAGTACCTCAGTCTCGAAACTTACCCTTCAACTCCTGCACCCGCGCAATAACTTCGTCCAACATGGTGAAGCGGTTGCCCTCATGGGCTTGCGGCAGGAGCGATGCGACGACGAACGCCGCGGATTCGCGGGCCAGATCGTGCGGGGAAATCGGGCCGGTCGGTTTGTACCAGCGGATATAGGAGGTGAGGACGCCCAAGATCGTGAAGCTGGAAATGCGCAGATCTATTTGGGCATCGAATATGCCCGCCGAAACGCCCCGGCTGATGATGGACCGCAGATAGGCCTGATAGGCGTCGCGTTCAGCGGAAATCTGTTCCCGCTTGTCGGGCGCAAGATATTTAGCGTCCTGAATGATAACGATGCCGCGGTCGATACGATCATGCACCGCGTTCAACAGGATGTGCCCGTAGCAGAAGGCGGCAAGCTGTTCCGCCGGGCTCGACGCGAAATGATCGCAAAGGCGGATATTTTCGCCCAGTCCCTGGCTGCCCATCTTGATCACTTCGTAGAGGAGATCCTCCTTCGAACTGATGTAATGATAGAGACTGCCCTTCAGAACACCTACGGCATCGGCAATATCCTTAAGGCTCGTGCCGTTGAAACCGCGGTCTGCAAATAATTCGCCTGCGATCAAGACGATGTCTTCGAAGCGGCGCTCTCCATTGCCGGTTTTCGGCGTGCGCCCCTTTCTCTCTGGCGGGCGGGCGCCGTTGCGCCCGATAGTGTCATTTTTCATCGTCCTGCGATGGTCTCCAAATGCCTTGCATCTGTCCTGCTACACGAGACCGCCTTAACGCGCCAGCGCCAGGCAGGATCATCGCCGCGTTTCAATCAGCAGGCCTCATCCATCAATCGGGCAAGGGCGACGTCCAGCGTCGTGACCGTCCCGGCGTCATGCGTCGTCAACTCGACCTCGACCCGGTTGTAGACATTGCGCCATTCCGGGTGGTGATCCAGCTTTTCCGCCTGGACGCCGACGCGGATCATGAAAGCCAGCGCGCCGCCGAAATCGGGAAACAGGAAGGTTCGGCTGATCGCCCTGCCTTCTCGGGTGACCGACCATCCAGAGAGTTGTTCAGCTGCCGTTGCGGCATCGAGGGGTTCGAATCGCGTCATGCTACGTCATCCTTGCTCATCGCGTTATAGCCCGATCAATCCCATGATTTCCCGCCGTGCCTTTTCATCGTCGCGGAACACCCCCATCATGCGGCTGGTGGTCATCTGAACGCCGGGAGTCTGGACGCCCCGCGCCGTCATGCAGGCGTGGCTGGCCTGGATCACCACCGCGACGCCCAGAGGCTTGAGATGTTCCCAGATGCAGTCGGCAATCTCTGCCGTTAGCCGTTCCTGGACCTGGAGCCGTTGGGCAAAACCATGCAGCACGCGCGCCAGTTTCGAAATGCCCACCACGCGGTTGCGCGGCAAATAGGCGATATGCGCATGCCCGATGATCGGTGCGAGATGATGTTCGCAATGGGACTGGAAGGGAATGTCGCGCAGCAGCACGATCTCGTCATAGCCGCCCACCTCGTCGAAGGTTCGCGACAGATGCCGGGACGGGTCCTCATGATAGCCGCGAAAATATTCGCGCCATGCCTTTGCCACGCGGGTTGGCGTGTCGACCAGTCCCTCGCGCTCCGGATCATCGCCTGCCCAACCGATCAGGGTGCGAACCGCGTCCTGCACCGCGCCGGGGATGGCATCGTCATTCATCAGCAAAGTGGTTTGCATGTCCATTCTGACGTTCCTTGCCGGGCAATGCCCTGTCAGTTGAAAAAGGCGGATTCCGCCGAGGCTGGAATGGCTGCGCCGGTGATCTTCGCGCGCTGAAGGGCGCTCCAGAAATAGCGATAAGTTGCACGGTCGTGCAGCTCGCCCTGATACTGGATCGGACCCCAATCGGCCTGCTGAGCAGCGGTCAGGATCGCCGCAGCGTCAGCGATTTCCGAATGGTCGGGCCGCATTGCCTCGACAATGGGGACGATCTGCGCGGGGTAGATGCTCCACATGCGCTGGAAACCGAATTCGTCGCGGGCGCGCTTTGCGTCGGCATGGATGCGGTCCACATCCTTGAGATCAAGGCAGACATTGTGCGCAGGCACCAGGCCAGCGCCCAGCGCAGCGGCCGTCACCTCGGCTTTTGCGCGGGCGAGCAGGCGATGTTCGAACTGGCCCGGAGACCGCATGGCTGATGCCGGAATGGCGCCATTATGCGCGCTGACGAAATCCATGAGGCCGAAGTCGAGCACCTGCATCCAGGGGAGCGCTGCAATATCATTCACATCAGCCAGAGCGCCATGCGTTTCGATGAGGGCGTGGATCGGGATGATCCGATCGATCCCCCGGCTGGCGCAACCTTGCCGGATATAGTCGATGACTCCGGCAAGCTGGGCCGCGGAGGTCGACTTGGGCACGGTAATATAGGCGACCTGCGCGCCCGCGCCGGACAGGATGATATCGACATCCTGACGCCAATGGTAGTGCGACGGGTCATGGATGCGGATGCCCGCCTGCCGGCAACGGTTCTGAGGAGAAGCGATCATGGCGGCGACCATTTTCGCATGCTCCGTCTCGGTGCCGGTCGCCGCTCCATCCTCGCAGTCGCAAGTGATGTCGAAGATCGGGCCAAGCTGTTCCTGCAGCTGAAAAGCCTTGCCGATCAGTTTCTCGCTCCCCGCGAAATGTTCGCAACTGGCGATCGTGGGGAACGGCTTTTCGCCGTTGAACAGGGCCTGATCAGGATGGACCGCGTTGGACATGAAGACTGCCTTTTTTATCGGGGGAAAGGAAACGGCCCGTCACGCCGCTCGGCGTGGTATCAGGACGCTGTGATCGAGATCGAGGACGACATGGGGGTGGCTGCGCAATGTCTCGGCCGCTCCGTCCCATTGAAATTCGGACGGTGGGAGATCGCGCAGACCGATCAGCCGCAGCCGTAGCACGGCGGCATCAGCCCGGCCGGGCAGGGGTTGGGCGTCGATGACCTGCGTCACGCTGTAAAGCGTGTCGCCTGCAAAAGTTGGCGCGACATGGGTGCCGCCGTTGATGGCAAGGATGGCGAGGACATTTTCCAGACCGTCACAGGCCAATGCGCGGCATATCGACATTACATGACCGCCATAGACCAGTCTGCGCTTATGCCGGGTGGCCCGCATCATCAGTCCGTCGAAATGCACCTGCGCGTCATTCTGGTAGAGCCGGGTGGCGGACATATGGTCGGATTCCTCCACCGTCATGCCGGATGCATGATCGATGCGTTGGCCCGGCGTGTAATCCTCCCAGCTGGCATGGGATCCGGTTGCACGGCTCAGCGCGTCATGGCTGACCGATCCCGTGGTGACGGTCAGCCGGTCGGCCGTGACGATCGCCGGAAGATCAGGCCTGACGTCGGTTCCGGGGCCGTTGTCCGCCATTTTCTTGCGGACGAGTACCCAGCGCACCCAGGTGAGCACCGGCTGGCCATGCTGGTTCACGGCTTCCGACCGGACATAGACGACGCCGCTGTCACCGCCGCTCGTTTCCCGCAGGCCGATTACACAGGAACGGGCAGCTATGGTGTCGCCGCCATAGACGGGCATGAGGAAGCGCACATCGGCATAGCCGAGATTGGCGACGGCGTTGAGGGAAATGTCCGCCACCGTCTTGCCAAAGGCGAGGTTGAAGACAAGCAGATCGTCAAGTGGCCGTGCGGGATGTCCCAGGCTGGCCGCGAGCGGGCTGGAGGACATCAGGGGATTACGGGTTCCGGTCAGGGCGACATAGAGCGATGCATCGGCATCCGTGACCGTCCGGGGCAAAGGATGCTCGAACTGTTGCCCGATATGAAAATCTTCGAAGAAATTGCCTCGTGGCATGCATTGTTACTCCGATATCGCTGACGGCCGGGATGCATCATGCTCGCCCAGGCGAGGGGCGCGCCGAGCGGGCAGAGGGGCCGGGTCGATCGTAAAGGGGCTGGTCACCATCGGCACGATGGCGTCGCCATCGATAATGGGGCTCAGCATGTTGTTTGCATGCAGTTGGGGGTCGGACAGCACCTCTTCGGGAGAGGCAATCTTCTGCCACAGGACACCCGACTGATCGAAGAGGGCCTGCCAGCGGGGCAGGGGCTCGGACGCAAACAAGCGATCAAGCAGCGGGATCAACTCGGCACGATGCTGGCGGATCAGCCGGGCAGTCGCGAAACGCGGATCATCTGCCAGTTCGCTCCTGCCGATCGCCTTGCACAGCCGCACAAAGCCACGGCGTGAATCTATTTCCGTCAGGAAGAACCAGCGGCCATCGGCGGCGCGATAGCCGTTGACCATCGGCGTCCGGCATTCGGTTCGCGGCTGCTGCGCGCCCATGCCGCCATGCACGGCCTGCACCGCCAGGTCGCCACCCATGACATAGGCGCCGGTCTGCAGCAGGGAAGTTTCGACCAGTCCGCCTTTGCCTGTCCATTCGCGGCGTAGGAGCGCTGAAACTATGCCGGCATAGGCGGCAAGTGCCATGGTCATGTCGCCATAACCGCCAGTCGGCACGGGGGGCGTCCCACCCGGCACCAGCATCTGGTGCATCAGACCGCTGCGGGCCCAGAAGCCGCCCACGTCGAACACGCCGGTGTCGCGATCCGGACCACGCAGACCCATGCCCGTGATCGATGCATAGATCAGGCGCGGGAAGCGCTCCATCACCTTGTCGGGGTCCAATTCCAAACGCTGGAGTGATCCGGGCCGCAGGTTGGTGATGAAGACATCCGCTTCCGCGAGCAGATCGTCCAGCACCGCACGCCCGGCAGGCGTCGCCAGATCGAGCACGACGCTGTCCTTGCCGCGATTGAGGAGGGAGAAGGTCGGGCTGGTCTTGTCGCTGCCCATCGCTCCCAGAAAATCGCGCCCCGGATCGCCCGTTGCCGGTTCGATCTTGACCACCTGCGCCGACAGGTCGGCCAGCAGGGCCGCAGCCCCCGGTGCGGCGAGCCAGCTGCCCAGCTCGACGCCCTTGAGGCGCGGTCTTCCTTCCCCCTCCATCAACGGTGATCCTTCAGGCCGCCACCGCCGGAACAGGCGCGACCAGACCGAGCGCGCGGCCGGTATTGTCGCGCATGATGAGGCGTAGTTCCTCATCAGTCAGTTCAGGCAGATGGTCGACAAGGTCCGAAGGCAGGTGCACGCCTTCGGGATGGGGCCAATCGGACCCGCCCAGCACGCAGGTTGCGCCAAGCGCCTTCACC
>JAEZCS010000250.1 GCA_023433445.1 Pseudomonadota bacterium
GCCAAGGTACACCCGGTCCCATGCGTGTGAATCGTTTCAATTCGCGCATTGCTCCACGACTTTACGAGACCTTGCGGCCCGATCAGCCGATCCGTCAGCATCGCTCCCTCGCCATGCCCGCCCTTCGCCAGCACATGCGTATCGAACCGGATGGCAATCTGTTCGCCGCCCAACGCCGCCAACTCCGGTATATTCGGCGTCACCAAAGTCGCCAGCGCCATCAACCGCTCAAACACCGCGATCGTCGCCTCATCCGTCAGCACAGATCCGCTGGTCGCGACCATCACTGGATCAAATATGATCGGCACATCTATCAACTGCGCGAGCCGATCAGCGACCGCGTCTGCAGTGTCGGCCGATCCAATCATCCCGATCTTGACCGCATCGACACCGATGTCGCTGATGACACTGTCCATCTGCTGAACGACCATGTCCACTGGCACCGCATGCACAGCCTGAACACCCATCGTGTTCTGGGCGGTAATGGCGGTGATTGCAGTCATCGCATGACCACCCAATAGCGTAACAGTCCGGATGTCAGCCTGAATGCCAGCCCCACCGCCGCTGTCTGACCCCGCAACGATCAAAATACGCGCGGGCTTCATGCCTTGTAGTGACGCTTAGTAGAGGCTGGATGGCGGACGAGTGCATCACCCCTGCGTGTCGGGCGATCCATCAACTCGCCACGACAATTGGGGCAACAGTCATCCAGCGCCTCTGCGCAGCTAGCGCAAAAGGTGCATTCGAACGAACAGATGAACGCCCCCGGTTCCGCCGCTGGCAAGTCCGTGCCGCATTGTTCACAATCAGGACGCATCTCCAGCATCAGGCGGCAACCCTCGCGACAGCATCACAAATCCGCTCAACCACGTCCTTCACCTGATCTTCCCGGTCCCCCTCCGCCATCACACGGATCACTGGTTCAGTGCCGGACGGACGAATAACCAATCTGCCGCAGCCGTTGAGTTCGCCTTCCGCCTGCGCGATCACTCGCTTGACCTCTTCATGCTCCAATGGCTTGCCACCGGAGAAGCGCACATTCTTGAGGAGCTGCGGCACGGGATCAAACTGATGCAGGACTTCGCTGGCAGGCTTGCCTGAGCGAACCAGCGCCGCAAGCACCTGCAAGGCCGCTACGGTGCCGTCTCCGGTCGTCGCATAGTCGGACAGGATCATGTGCCCGGATTGCTCTCCGCCAACATTGAAGCCGCCGTCGCGCATGCGCTCCAGAACATAGCGATCACCCACCTTGGTGCGCTCCAGATTGATCCCCTGCGCAGCGAGATGGCGCTCCAGGCCAAGGTTTGACATCACCGTCGCGACCAAGCCGCCCCCGCGCAACGATCCGTCACGTGCGAAATTGGTAGCGATCAGCGCCATGATCTGATCACCGTCGACAATCTGGCCTTTCTCATCCACAACAATCAGGCGGTCGGCGTCACCGTCCAGCGCAATTCCTATGTCGGCGCCGGACGAAACGACCGTTTCCTGGCACAGAAGCGGAGAAGTCGATCCGCAGCCATCGTTGATATTGATGCCGTTCGGCGTCACGCCGATTGCGATCACCTCAGCGCCCAATTCCCAGAGAGCCGACGGTGCGACCTGATATGCTGCGCCGTTCGCGCAATCGACGACAATCTTCAGGCCATCCAAACGAAGATCGGCTGGAAAACTCGACTTGACCGCGTGGATATAGCGTCCTCGTGCATCCTCGACCCGGCGTGCACGCCCAATTTCAGAAGGCGCTGCGAGCGGGATATCCTGCTCCAGCATTGCCTCTATCTTCAATTCGTCTTCATCCGACAGCTTGTAGCCGTCCGGCCCAAAAAGCTTAATGCCATTGTCGGCGTAGGGATTGTGACTGGCTGAGATCATCACGCCCAGATCAGCACGCATCGAATGGGCAAGCAGCGCGACTGCTGGCGTAGGGATCGGGCCAAACTGGACAACATCCATGCCCACGGCCGTAAAGCCAGCCACCAGTGCATTTTCAACCATATAGCCCGACAGCCGCGTATCCTTGCCAATCACGACCCGGTGTCTGTGGCTACCGCGCTGGAAATGCTTCCCTGCGGCCATACCGACTTTCATCGCCAACTCGGCAGTCATCGGCCATTGATTCGTCCGACCCCTGATACCGTCCGTACCGAAATAACGTCTGCTCATGATTTTCCGTCCCGCCCTGAGGCCCAACCCATGGTCCCCCATAGCAATCTTTGTTCGACTTTCCATCGCCGAGCCTTCATTCCCTAGCAAGTGAACGAGTTCAATGCGGCGGTGGACGCGCTCTCAAGCGCGGTCTTTTTCAAGCTTCCCATGCTCGGGACCCAGATCGAATTGATCGTCCTCTACCTGGCCGCGCCGATGTTGTTCTTCACTGTCTGGCTCGGGCTCCCCAACGTGCACGCTGTCGGCCGGGCGGTGCGGATCTTGCGTACGCAGCCAAGCGAGAGCGAAGCCAAGGGTGACGTCAGCCAATGGGGTGCGCTGACCACCGCGCTCGCCGGTACGATTGGGCTCGGCAACATCGCTGGGGTTGCAGTTGCGCTGACGATGGGCGGGCCGGGCGCAATTTTCTGGATGTTCGTGATCGGCTGGTTCGCGATGACCGTGAAGATGGCGGAAGTGACCCTTGGCCTTAAGTATCGAACATTCGATCAACGCGGCCATGTCCATGGCGGACCTATGTATGTGCTCAGAGCCATCGGCGCGGCGCGTGGCTGGCCAAGGCTGGGCTTGGCACTCGGAGGGCTGTACGCCTTCTTCGCGTTGTTCGGGGCGATCCCGATCTTACCTGAATTCGCCCGATGACCCTCCAGTCAGTCGAGCAATTCGATAAGCAGCTCATACAAAAAAGCCCCGCATAGCGCGGGGCCTCTCTCTCGATGCGCCAATGGCTATCAAATCTTGTCGCCAAGCGCGCCCTTCACTGAGCCTTTGACGTCTTGAGCAGTGCCCTTGGCCTTCTGGGCCTTACCTTCTGCAGCAAGCCCAGCATCATTTTGATTCTTCCCTACCGCTTCCTTGGCGGAGCCTGCAGCCTTGTTGCCTGCAGCTTTCAACTTGTCGGTCAGTTCACCCATAAGGTCCTCCTGTCGTGGTCTACGGCAGGTCAACAACCTGGATTACAGAAAGGTTGCCACTGGTACGCGTGCGCAACGGAATGTGGCGGATAATAGAAAAAGGGGCCGGAAAACCGGCCCCTCTCCAAAAGCTTGCTGCTGACGCTTAGCGCTTCGAGAACTGGAAGCTACGACGAGCCTTGGCCTTGCCGTACTTCTTACGTTCAACCGTACGGCTGTCGCGGGTCAGGAAGCCTTCGGCCTTGACCGCGCTGCGCCGCGCGGGTTCGTACTTGGACAGCGCCTGGGCGATGCCGTGCTTGACCGCGCCGGCTTGACCCGACAGACCGCCACCCTTGACGGTTGCGATCACATCATACTGGCCTTCGCGCTCGGTAACGCCGAAGGGCTGGTTGATGACCAGACGCAGAGTCGGACGAGCGAAATAGACTTCCTGATCGCGGCCATTGACCGTAATCTTGCCGGTGCCGGGCTTCACCCAGACGCGGGCGACGGCGTCCTTACGGCGGCCAGTGGCATAAGCGCGGCCGAGGCTGTCGATTTCCTGAGCGCGCAGGGGAGCCGAAGGCTGAACCGGCGCGATGGGCGCGTCGGCAGCGGCGGTTTCACCAGCAGCAGCGGGAACAGCGGCGGGCGCGTTGGCGGTCAGCGACGCGAGGTCGGACAGGGACTGGCGGTTATCGGACATTATGCACCCACCTTGTTCTTGCGGTTGCGCGATGCAAAATCGAGCACTTCGGGGTTCTGCGCTTCGTGCGGATGTTCAGCGCCAGCGAAAATGCGCAGGTTGCGCATCTGCTGACGGCCGAGCGGACCACGGGGGATCATGCGCTCAACGGCCTTTTCGAGGACGCGCTCGGGGAAACGGCCTTCCAGGATCTTGGCAGGCGTGGTTTCCTTGATGCCGCCGGCGTAACCGGTGTGCTTGTAGTAAACCTTGTCGGTCAGCTTACGACCGGTGAACTTCACCTTGCCCGCGTTGATGATGATGACATTGTCACCGCAATCGACGTGGGGCGTGAAGCTGGTCTTGTGCTTGCCGCGAAGGATGTTCGCGACGGTCGAGGCGAGGCGGCCGACGACGAGACCTTCCGCGTCGATCAGGATCCACTTCTTTTCGACCGTTGCCGGGGTTGCCGGCTTGGTGGTCTTCATCAGCGCCTTCATGGTGCCAATCTCCAGAATGAAATAGTGAACTGAAAGCGTTCTGGGCTTTCAGAAGATGGGGGCTAATGACGTTGAGGGCTTCAGAAGTCAAGAGATTCGGCGGGTTTCCTGACGGGTAAAATAATACCCGTCACTTCGCGATCTGTTCTGCCACCCATTTTGCGTAGGCCAAATCAGCCAAATCCACCGGCAAAGCGAGGATAGCGGGCACCTCATAGTCGTGTAGCTCGGCAATCCGCGCCATCAGGGCGTCGCGGCGCGAAGGCGTGGTCTTGAAGAGGACAGGCACCTCCGCCGCGCTTTCCATGACCCCGTTCCATTCATAGAGCGAGGTTGCGGTTCCAAGGATATTGGCGCAGGCAGCCAACCTTTCCCCTATTAGTTGGCGGGCCACGCGATCAGCCGCCTCCGCCGACCCGAAGAGCGTGTAGACCAGCGCGACGCCGCTCATGCGCGGCGGCGCCCCACGACATGGGCGCCCCACGCTGCGGCAGCGACGACAACAGCACCGGCAGCTTGGTGCAGCACAGCAAGCGGCAAGGCGATGCCGCTGACGACGGTGGCGATGCCAAGCACGATCTGCGTGCCGACCGAAGCGTTGATCGCGATCGAGGCCCCGCGCCGCCCTGCCCCCTTTGCCTTGCGCGCAAGGAGGACCAGCATGACGGCGGCAACCCACGCCCACCAGCGATGGATGAAATGGACGAGATAGGGATCGCTGGACAATGTGGCCCAGAGCGATCCCAACCAGGAAATCCCATCCGGCACGAAATGGTCGTTCATCAGCGGCCATGTATTGGAGACATATCCCGCGTCGAGCCCGGCGGTGAAGGCGCCGAACATCAGCTGGACCAGCAGCACCAGCAGGACGACAAGCGTGAAGGGGCGCAGCACGGCCGGACGTGCAGCCGGGTTCCGCGCAAGGGCCAGCAGATCAAGCGCCGTCCAGACAAGACCGCCAATGATGAAAAGCGCGGTCAGGAGGTGCACCGCAAGCCGGTAATGGCTGACATCCGTGCGGACCGACAGGCCGGACGTCACCATCCACCAGCCAATCGCGCCCTGAAACCCGCCAAGCGCCAGCAGGGCGACCAGGCGCAACCCGTAACCGGACGGGATCGCGCGGCGCCAGGCGAACCAGATCAGCGGAATGGCGAAGGCGAGCCCGATCAATCGCCCGAGCAAGCGGTGCACCCATTCCCAGAAGAAGATGAACTGGAAATCGGAGAGGCTCATACCCTGCCGCAACTGCTGATATTCGGGGATTTGCTGATAGAGACGGAAAGCTTCCTCCCACTGCGCATGAGTCAGCGGCGGTATTGCGCCGGTGATCGGCTTCCATTCCGTTATCGACAAACCGGATTCGGTAAGGCGCGTGATGCCGCCAACCACCACCATGAAGAAAACCAGCGCCGCGACGCCAAGCAGCCAGCGAGCGATCGAGAGCGGACGGGATGCGGCCATAGCTGAGCCAAAGGCAAGTTCGGTCATGGCGCCGACCCATGCGCCGATGCCGGAATTGTTGCAAGGGGTCGACCATCGGACAAAAGGTCACAACCTCCCGTAACGAGCGGATACAATTGATGTGACAGGCGTATCCCCGTTCATGCACTTCTTAACTGAGGATAATTCATGAGCGCGCCGGCGGAAGACATCGCCCGGATGATCGCTACACAAGGTCCACTCGGGAAGTTGACGGCCAGCATCGATGACCGGTCGCCCCTCGGCCCGGTCCATCGATGGTCGCCAGCGCTGGTGTCGACCGTCCGGCTGATGTTGTCGTCGAAGGCGGAGATCGTCCTGTTCTGGGGTCGGGACCTGTGCGCGCTCTATAATGAAGCCTATGCGCCCACGATTGGCGACAAGCATCCGGGCGCATTGGGCCAACCCGCTCGCCTCTATTGGGCAGAGCTTTGGGATGACCTGGAGCCGCTGTTGCTGTCGGTTCTCGACCGGGGTGAGACGGTTCATGCCAAGGATCGCCCCTTTTACATCGAGCGGGACGGCGGCCGTGGCGAGGAAGTCTTTTTCGACATCAGCTATTCGCCGGTGTTCGAGGCCGATGGATCGATCGGGGGCATATTGTGCATCGTCAGCGAGACGACGAAGCGCGTCATGGCCGAGCGCGAGATGCTGGCGGACCGCAACCGGCTCTGGACACTCGCGCGCGATCCTTTCCTGATAGCCGACGCCGACGGGAAATGGCTGTCAGCCAGCCCAGCATGGACGGAAATATTGGGGTGGAGCCAGGAGGAACTGATCGGCCGCACATCGGAATGGATGGAGCATCCAGACGACACCGCGCGCACCAGGGAAGAGGTTCAGACGCTCCAGCACGGCGTGTTGACGATCCGGTTCGAAAACAGGTTTCGCACAAAAAATGGCGACTATCGCTGGTTCAGCTGGACCGCAGTGCCAGACAATGGGCTGGTATATTGCGTGGCGCGGGACATCACTGAGCCGCGCGCCCATGCCCACGCCCTGGCCGAAACAGAAGCCGCGTTGCGGCAGGCGCAGAAGATGGAGACGCTGGGCCAGTTGACCGGCGGCGTCGCGCATGACTTCAACAATCTGTTGCAGGTCGTCACCGGCAATCTGGAGCTGCTCCAGCGCGGCCTCAAAGATAATGAGCGGATGCGCCGGGCGGCTGACAATGCAATGGCAGGCGCGGAGCGCGCAGCCATGCTGACGCAGCGGCTGCTCGCTTTTTCCCGCCGCCAGCCCTTGGCCCCCGAACGCGTGGACCCCAACCGGCTGGTGAGCCGCATGTCGGAGTTGCTGAACCGCACTTTGGGCGAGGGGATCGAGGTGGAGACGATCCAGACCGCGCGCGCCTGGGCCATTGAGGTCGACCTCAATCAAATGGAAAATGCCCTGTTGAACCTGGCGGTCAATGCGCGGGACGCGATGCCGGACGGCGGCAAGCTGACCATCGAAGTCGCAAACACGCAGATCGACAATCTTTATGCGGCACAGGAAGACGATGTGCAGCCTGGTCAATATGTGTTGATATGCCTGTCAGACACGGGCGAAGGCATGGATGCCGAGACGCTGAGCCACGCGATCGAGCCGTTTTTCACCACCAAGGAAGTCGGGCGTGGCACGGGGCTGGGACTGTCCATGGTCTACGGTTTCATCAAACAGTCAGGCGGCCATATCCGGGTGTATTCGGAAGTGGGCGAAGGGACGAGCGTCAAGATCTACCTGCCGCGCTACCATGGCCTTGTCCCCGCCAATGATCAGTTGGAAGAGACTTCCTGCCCCGCCGTGATCGGCGGCGACGAAACGGTGCTGGTGTGCGAGGATGACGAAAAAGTGCGCGCCTACGCCGTGGAGGTGCTGACTGAACTTGGCTATCATGTGATCGAAGCGGGAAATGGCCCCGCGGCGCTGGAAGCGCTGGATCAGGCGGACGAGCCTATCCACCTGCTCTTCACCGATGTGGTGCTGCCCGGCGGAATGACCGGAGCGGACGTGGCAAGGGAGGCGGCGGCGCGCAGGCCGGAGATCAAGATCCTGTTCGCGACCGGCTATGCGCGTAATGCCATCATCCACCATGGGCGGCTGGACCCTGGAGTGGAGTTGCTGACCAAGCCTTTCACCTATGCCGATCTGGCGGGGAAGGTGCGCGAAGTGCTGGATCGACCGGCGGAGCAGCAGGTCGGCTAGTGGTCTGAGAGACGTGCTTCGCTTCGCTCGGGGCGCGGGGCAAAGGACGCTTCCAGTCAGACACGCCCAGCCCACGCCAGGCCGCTGCGGCCGGTGGGTGACGCCTTTCTTTGCGGCAGGCATTGTCCTAGGGCGGCGTTCGAGGATCGAAAAGCCAGGGGGAACGGAGCTTGGGCAAGGAAGGTCGGCATCCGGCGGAACGAAAGTCCGGCATGGCCGAAGACGGACTCCGTATCCACCAGGCGATCGCCCGGCAGCTGGGCACCGCGATCGTGGCTGGCATTCACAAGCCGGGCGATGTCTTCGAAGGCGAGATAGAAGCGGCTGGACGGCTGCACGTATCCCGCACCGCCTACCGGGAAGCGGTGCGCATCCTGGTGGCCAAGGGCATGCTGGAAAGCCGCCCCAAGGCAGGAACGCGCGTCCTGCCGCGCAGCCGCTGGAATGTGCTGGACCCCGAAATGCTGGGCTGGATGTTCGCCGGGGAGCCGGACCCCGCCTTTGTCCGCGACCTGTTCGAACTGCGCGCCGTCATCGAACCGGCGGCGGCGGAACTGGCAGCACGACGGCGTACCGACGCACAGCTCCTGGCAATGAGCCAAGCGCTTGCCGACATGCGGGAGCATCGCCTCTCTACGGAAGAGGGTCGCGCCGCCGACCAGCGTTTCCACCACGCGATCCTCGCTGCGACGCAAAATGACACGCTCGCTGCGCTGGCAAGTTCAGTGGGCGCGGCGGTCAGTTGGACCACGACGTTCAAACAGCGCAGAAAGTCACCGCCGCGTGATCCTTTTTCCGATCACCGGGCGGTGTTCGATGCGATTGCCAGGAGAGACGCAGATGCAGCGCGAGCCGCGATGAGCGATCTGTTGCGTCTGGCGCTGGCAGATATGGATATCGCGCTTTCGGAGCCGGTGGCTAGCGCTTGATCAAAATGTCGGGAGCGTCGCGGAAAAGCGCATCCCGGACAGCCACATGCTCGTGCAGTTAGCGTGCAGCTATCCGGGATGACCTTATTGTCATCAGGTATGACAACGCTGTCTTTCTTTAGAGATTCGCGCTGATCGATCAAGTGCTTTTTTCCACGCGCCGATGAAAAAGCCGGTTTTGATCAGTTGATGATGCGACCGCTTGTTTCTCGCCAGCTTTCCATGCCAATGCGCTGGCGATGACATCAGACCTTCACATTGGGTCCGGGACAGCTCGGGGTTTTCATGGCCAGCATCCATGACGTAGCCGCGCTGGCGGGCGTCTCGATCAAGACGGTGTCGCGGGTCGTCAACAAAGCGCCGAACGTCAGCGACCAACTGCGCGAGCGTGTCGCTGCTGCGATACAACAGCTGGACTACCGCCCGAACCAATCTGCCCGGCGCCTGGCTGGCGGCCGCTCCTTCATAATCGCCTTTCTCTACAACAATCCCGTCGCCAGCTACATCAGCGGCATCCAGGCGGGCGCGGTCAACCGATGCCGGGAACTGGGCTATCATCTGGTGGTCGAGCTGATCCCTCTGGATGGCGAACAGCGGTTTGACATTCTTGAAGGGCTGGCGGCCGCGTTGCGCCCTGATGGCGTGTTCCTGGCGCCGCCCCTGTCCGACGATCCCGCGGTGCTGGAATGGCTGGCGGACAAGAAGCTGCCTTGCGCCCGGATCGCAGGCCCAAATGGGGCGCAGAGCCTGAATATCGTGACGCCCGAATGGGATGCGGGGCGGATGGTGGCCGATCATCTGATTGGCCTGGGCCACCGCAGGATCGGTGTCATCACGCCTCCCCCTGCCCATGAAGCCGCGACCCATCGCGTTGACGGATTCCGCGAAGGGCTGGCTGCGGCGGGGCTGACGGAGGAGGCTCAGCTGTTCGTCGAAGGCGGGTTCGACTATTCGTCGGGGATCGCGGCGGGTGAGATATTGTTGGGATTGGCCCAGCCGCCAACCGCGATCTTCGCCACCAATGACGATATGGCGCTGGGCGTTCTGCAACTAGCGCGGCAGCGGGGTTTGCAGGTCCCTCGGGACATCTCGGTGGTCGGGTTCGACGACACGCCCGCCAGCCTGACTGCCTGGCCGCCGCTCACGACCGTGCGTCAGCCGCTGGCGCAGATGGGGGCGGCGGTTATCGATGCGCTGATCAACCGGCCCGCCAAGGCTCCGCAGTTCAATTTCGAACTGGTGCAGCGGGAAAGCTCCGCGCCGCCCGCCGGATAGAGCACGCTGCGTTTAATCCGGCGCAGGTCGCGTGCTCTAGTTTTTTGTTTTCGCATCCTTTTCAGCGGAAAACCGGTTCCCACTTTTCCGCACGATGCTCTGAGGATTTTCGACGCAGATGGCATCATCTGCTAGCCTGCATAAAGCGGCGTCGGCATGCCTTTCACACCGGCATCGACCTCGAACAATCCGCCGTCATAGTCGCTGTCCGGCAGTCCAACAGCGGCCGAGCTGACGAACATGCGGTCCAGCCCGGCGCCTGCAAAGCAGATGTTCGTCACCTGCTGCGCTGGCAGGGCGATGGAGCGGTCGAGCTTGCCGTCGGGGGTGAAGCGGCTGATGCGACTGCCGCCCCAATGGGCGATCCATAGGCACCCATCCGCATCCGCCGTCATGCCATCGGGATAGCCATCGCCATCGCTGAACTGGATGAAAATCTCCCGACCCGACAGACCGCCGCCGTCGGTACGGCGGAAGCGATAGACCGTGCGGCGCGCAGTGTCAGTGTGATAAAGCCAGTTTCCGCATAGCGAAAATGCAGGCCCGTTCGGCACATGATAGCCGCTGTCCATCTGCGTCCAGCGGCCATCCGGGTCCAGCCGGTAGAAGGCGCCGCTGGCCTCCTTCTCTTCCATGTCCATCGTGCCGCACCAGATGCGCCCTTCTGCATCGGCCTTGCCGTCGTTCATGCGATTACCGGGCAGATGCCGTTCAGGGTCGCCGAACGGATCGAGCACGAGCGGATCAAGAGACAGGCGCGCAAAACCACTCTGGAGGCCAGCGATGAAGCCGCCGCCCTGGCGCTCCGCGACCCAGCCGATCGGTTCCGGCATCACCCAGCGGGCGATGCTGCCATCGGTCAGAGAAAGGCGATTGAGCGCGGGAGCAATGATGTCGGTCCAATAGACGGCATTGTCGCGCGCGGACCATAATGTCCCCTCGCCCAGCTTGTCGCGAACGTCGCGCTCGATGAGTTGCCACTGCGCCATGGTTCAGTGCTTTACCGCCGCTCGCCCCGTCAGCGTTGCACGGTCTGCGCCCGCGACGCCAAGGTTAAGTTCATCTACGTCCACCGCTGAGACGCTGACTGACATGCTTGCCATCAGACACGCGAAATAATAGGACGATGATGTTCGAAAAGCATGGCTGATCCAGCCTCTCTGCATACGATCCCCCTGCCGCCAGGGTATATTGACGCCCGACGGGCGGCTATATACTCGGACAAATGGAAGCAGCACAAGCCTGTTAGCCCCTGTTGGAGACGATGAATGCCTGCACCCCCCTCATCATCAGCCACTCTGACTGCGGGCGACCATCCTGCCACCCGGTACGGGCCTGCGTTGACGCTGTTGGCGAGCCTTTTCTTCATGTGGGGTTTCATCACGGTCATCAACAACACGTTGCTGCCGCACCTGCGCAGCGTGTTCGACCTGAACTATACCCAGACAACGCTGATCGAATCCGTGTGGTTCATCGCCTATTTCGTGGCGTCGATCCCTTCGGCCAAACTGATCGAGCGTGTCGGATATCAGAAGTCGCTGGTGATCGGGCTGCTGATCATGGCGGCCGGGTCGTTGGGCATGATGCTCGCGGCGAGCCTGCCATCCTATGGCGTCACTTTGACCATGCTGTTCATCATCGCGAGCGGCATCACGCTGCTTCAGGTGGCGGCCAATCCCTATGTAGCGGTTGTCGGCAAGCCTGAGACCGCGTCTTCCCGCCTTAATCTGGTGCAGGCGATGAATTCGGCAGGGACGATGCTGGCGCCGCTGTTCGGCGCCTATCTGATCCTTGGCCGTTCCAAGGGCGGCACGTCGAGCGCGGATGTCGTGCTGACACAGGCCGAACGGTTGGCCGATGCGCAATCCGTGATCCTGCCCTATGGGCTGGTTGCCGTCGTACTGGTGGTGCTGGCGATCGTTATCGCCCGCTTCCCGCTTCCCGCCATGGGATCGTCAACCTCCCGACTGGCAAAGGAGGAGCGGAAGAAGCACTCGCTCTGGGCCCATCGCAATCTGGTCTTCGGCGTTCCCGCCATCTTCATCTATCTGATCGCGGAAATCGGCGTCGCCAACCTGTTCGTGATCTTCGTCAGCCAGCCCGACATCGCCAACCTGACCCACGAGCAGGCTGGCCGCTATCTGAGCCTCCTGTGGGGCGGCATGATGGTTGGCAGGTTCGTGGGATCGGCGATCATGCAGAAGGTGGACGCTGGCAAGGTGCTGGCCGCCTTCGCTACTGGGTCTTTCATCGTGATGCTTGTCGCCGTGTTCAGCCACGGGCCAGTCGCGATGTGGGCGCTCATCCTTGTCGGCCTTGGCCATTCGATCATGTTTCCCACCATCTTCACTTTGGGCATTCGTGGCCTGGGGCCGCTGACCGAAGAAGGATCAGGCCTGCTGATCATGGCGATCGCCGGCGGTTCGCTGGTGGTCGTGCAAGGGTGGATAGCCGACAATTATGGTTTGCAGAACAGCTTCCTTCTGACAGCCGCCTGCGAACTCTACATCCTCTTCTATGCACTCTGGGGTTCAAAGCCGACGCACGCGCTACCTGACCAGCAGGTGAAATGACACGGTGCCAGAGCATTTTCAAAGCGGATGGCATCATCTGCTGACTCGGAAAATGCGGAAAGCCAAAGATAAATAGGGCCTGATCCGATCCAGTCTGATCGGATCAGGCTCTAGATCGAGACTCTAATGGAAGGCCGGGGTGCGCGAGCCCCCGGCCTTTCGCATAAGAGCCGCTATTCAGCGGCGAGCGGATAGGCTGAACGTGGTGCTTCGCAGGCGATCGCATCAACCAGTGAGCCGATTGCCGCCTGGACCCTTGGCAGGCCGGGGCCGGGATTGTCTAAGGCGGCATCAAGATAGAGGCTGCGGTCGATCTCCACCTGCATGGCGTAGAAGTCGTGGGAGGGGGTCCCGTGACGTTCGATCAGATGGGCGCCCGCATAGGGATGGTTTTGCGCGACGGTCAGCCCGTGTCCCTCCAGCACATCAGCCGCCAGCGTCATGAGCCGCGCCGACGCCGCACGGCCAAAACGATCACCCAGCACGACGGTGGGCGCAGCCTGCCCGGCAGCAGGAGCAGGAAGCGGCGGCATGGAATGGAGATCGATCAGCACCGCATGGCCATGCGCTTCCCGCGCCGCTCGCATCATACGGGTTAAGGTGGCGTGATAAGGGCGGTGGATCGTGTCGATCCGGCGGCGGACTTCATCCCATCCTACAGGCCGCTTCCATAATTCATACGCACCCGGCAAGCGGCGGGGCAGCAGGCCAAGGCCGCCGCGCAGCTTCGCGCTGCCCTGAAGAGCGGCTTCACGGGGCAGGCCCGTAACCATCGCGGGGTCGATTTCACGCTCATGGCGATTGAGGTCGATCATCGCACGAGGCGCTCGCGCCACCAGCACATGATAGCCGCGTTCGATCAAAGGATGGGCGAGCAGGTCTGCCCAGCGATCCTCCAGCCGCCGCAGCACGTCGGGCGCGACTCTGGCGCTGTTCAACAACGCCGCGTCATAGGCACGCCCGGCATGGGGCACCGAAATAACCACCGGAGCAATCGGCCGGTCCGGTCCGTAAAGGTCATGAGAGGCCAAGGATTCGGCCGGAGCGCGCGGTGCGGAATAGCTCAAATCATCTCCTTCCACAGGGCGCGGCAAAAATGGTTACCCGGCTGGATATCTATGTTCGTTGTCGCATATAATGGCTGACAGCGCCACCCGCGAGGGGTGCCGCACAAGATCGGCCGAGACCGGCCAGAGACGAGACTGACCCGAGCAATGGTTCGAATTCTGCTGGCCGAAGATGATGACAGCATGCGCACCTACCTCGCCCGCGCGCTCGAGCGATCGGGATATGAGGTGGTGGCCGTCGAAACCGGCGCGCAGGCGGTGCCATATATAGAGGCGGATCAGTTCGACCTGCTGCTGACCGACATCGTCATGCCCGAAATGGACGGGATCGAGCTTGCCCAGCATGCGGCCACGGTCGCGCCCGATATGCGGATCATGTTCATCACCGGCTTTGCCGCCGTGACGCTGAAGGCCGGGAAAGCAGTGCCGCAGGCCAAGGTGTTGTCGAAGCCGTTCCACTTGCGCGACCTGGTGCTGGAAATCGATCGCATGTTCGGCAGCGCCAGCATGACCGGGCTGAACTGAAGGCCGCTCAGCCGGGCACGACCTCTTCCATGTCGGCTGTCGGCGGCAGCGCTGCTCCTGCCATGGCTGCCGCGAACCGTTCGCGGTCGAGGCCCTTTTCCCACGCTGACACGACAATCGTGGCGACCGCATTGCCGATGAAATTGGTGAGGCTGCGGCATTCGCTCATGAACCGATCGACGCCCAGGATCAGGGTCATGCCAGCGACCGGTACGGAGGGAACGATCGATAGCGTGGCGGCCAGCGTGATGAAGCCCGCGCCAGTGATCCCAGCAGCGCCCTTGCTGGACAGCATGGCGACCAGCAGCAGCAGGATCTGATCACCCACGCTCAGATCGACATTGGTCGCTTGCGCGATGAAGAGCGCCGCCAGCGTCATGTAGATGTTCGTGCCGTCAAGGTTGAAGCTGTAGCCTGTCGGCACCACCAGTCCCACGACTGACTTGCGGCACCCCGCCCGCTCCATCTTCTCGATGAGGCTGGGCAGCGCCGCTTCCGACGAGGAGGTGCCCAGCACGAGCAGCAGTTCCGCCTTCAGGTAGCGGATAAGGTGCAGGATGTTGAATCCGACGAGCCTCGCCACCAGGCCGAGCACGACCAGCACGAACAGGAGCGAGGTGAGATAGAAGGTCGCGACCAGCCCCGCGAGGTTCGCGAGCGCCCCGAGGCCATATTTGCCGATGGTGAAGGCCATCGCGCCGAGCGCGCCAACGGGCGCGGCCTTCATGAGGATCGACACAAGCTTGAAAATGGCGTGGCTGGCGGAGTCCAGCACCTGCATCAGCGGCTCCGCCTTCTCACCGATCAGGGTCAGTGCGATGCCGAACAGAATGGCGACGAACAGCACTTGAAGGATGTTGTGACCATCCGCAACGGCCGAAATCAGCGTGCCTGGGATGATGTCCATCAGGAAGCCGGTGAGCGTCTGATCATGCGCCTGCTGCTGATATTCCGCGACCTTGCCCGCATCGAGCGTTGCCGGATCGATATTGAGACCAGCGCCGGGATGCACCACATTGGCGACGATCAAGCCCACGATCAGCGCGAGCGTGGAAAAGGTGAGGAAATAGGCGAAGGCCTTTGCCGCCACCCTCCCGATCGCGCCCAACTCCTTCATGCCCGCGATGCCGGTCACGATGGTGAGGAAAATGACAGGTGCGATAATCATCTTCACCAGCTTGATGAAGGCATCGCCAAGCGGCTGGAGCGCCACGCCCGTCTGCGGAAAGAAATGTCCGATCAGGACGCCGACAGTGATGGCCACCAGCACCTGAACATAAAGCTGCCGATAAATGGGCAGCGGCCTCGCCGCCTTGCCCACTGGGTTGTGGATGTCCTTCATGCCGACGGCCCCCTGTTTCCCTGCACAATATGGGCTGGCCACCCCCTGTCCAGAGAATTAGCATTTAACCGAATTTCCCGCTTACACACCCCACGACCCCGCTATTGGCGCACTCCCGTGGGCGTGTAGCTCAGTGGTAGAGCATCGTGTTGACATCGCAGGGGTCGCAAGTTCAATCCTCGCCACGCCCACCATCGAAAACCCCGTCAAATCAACGGTTCGTCGGGGTTTTTGTTTGCCTGACGAAGGCGTCGAGCCCTGCCGTGCCCACGATTTTTCTGGGCAAATTTTGGGCATGCAAATGCCGGGCGAGCCCAACGAGATTCCGATTCGCTCGTGCCTCGTGGACCCGCTTGCGCGGAGCCATTCGAGGCGTCGGCGCTGGTCGGCGGACCGCTCGTCCCCACGGTTGCGCATGACAACCATATTACGTCAACGAAACGGTGACGGCCCTCGGGGCATGGTCATGAGCGTTCTCCTTTCAGTGAGTCCAGGATTTCAGCATTTAGGCGAGGGTTCGAGGTTCATGGACGGGAATCGCCTGGGATCAGGCGTCGTTCCAGCAATCTGCAGTGACGGCGGCACTAACCGGAGCGTCGGCCGTTCAAGAGCGCGGAAACGAGATCAGATGAAGGGACTGCAGCATGACACTCGAAGGCAAAAAGATCGCCATTCTCATTGCACCCCGCGGCACGGAAGAGCCGGAATTTACGCAGCCCAAGGCGGCGGTGGAGCAGGCAGGCGGCGCGGTCACGGTTATCAGCCTGGAAACGGGCGAGGCAGAGGCGGTCAACAACGATCTTGATCCCGGAGCCACCTTCCAAGTCGACAAGGCGATCGGCGAAGTGTCCGCCGCGGACTTCGACGCGCTGGTCATTCCCGGTGGATCGGTAGGGGCGGACAAGCTGCGGGGGTCGAAGGAGGTCGTCGCCTTCATCCGCACCTTTTTCGATCAATCCAAGCCTGTCGCCGCGATCTGCCACGCCCCCTGGACGCTCGTCGAGGCGGATGTCGTCCAGGGACGGACGCTTACCTCCTTTCCGACGCTTCAGACTGATATCCGCAATGCTGGCGGAACATGGGTCGATCAGGAGGTTGTCGTGGACAAGGGATTGGTGACGAGCCGCAATCCGCACGACCTCCCCGCCTTCTGCGCGAAGCTGATCGAGGAAATCAGCGAAGGCAAGCATGCCGCGGGACCAAGCGCCTGAGGTTGATCAGGGGAAGGCGGCATTATGCGAACGGCGATCGTGACTGGGGGCGCGCAGGGCATCGGCAAGGGTATCGTCCAGCATCTGCTCGGCGAAGGATGGCGCGTCGCGGCGTTCGACCGGGATGCGGAGGCGCTGGCGGACCTTGAGAAGGAAATGCCCTTGAACGAGCTTCTCACCATCCGGGTAGATGTGGCCAACGAGAAGCAGGTCGCCCGTGCTTTTGAGAAGGTCGCCTCCTGGATTGGTGCTGTAACTGAAGCCTGCGGTCTTGACCTTCTGGTGTCCAATGCGGGGCTTGCAGATCCCGCTAGCGGTCCGATCGAGCAACTGGACCTTGAAGGCTGGCGAAAGTGGCAGGACAGCCATGTAACGGGCGCGTTCCTGATGGTCCGGGCAGCCGTTCCGCTGCTACGCATCGCCAAAGGCTCCATCATCCTGATGGCATCCACCCGGGCGCTTCAGTCCGAGCCCGAATGCGAGGCATACGCCACCGCCAAAGGAGGATTGTGTGCGCTCAGCCATGCCCTTGCCGTGAGCCTGGGTCCTGATATTCGGGTTAACGCCATCCTCCCCGGTTGGATCGAAACGCGCCCGTCGCAGAAGGTGAGCGAGCGTCAGCAGGCGGACCACCGCGACATCGACAGGTCTCAGCACCCGGTCGGACGGGTCGGCCAACCCCTCGACATTGCAGCAACGGCGGCCTTTCTCGCCTCAGACGGCGCGGGCTTCATTTCCGGGCAGCAGATCATTGTCGATGGCGGCATGACCCGCCGGATGATCTACGCACATTAAACTCGAGGGAATGCGATGCGGGACACCGCCGCATCACCAGCGACCTCGCTGCCCCAACTCAAGCTTGGGCAACTGCTGCTAGGTAGCAACAGGCGCATGGATGTGATTGATCGGCCGAAGAAGGCGAGCTAAGGGCTAATGCGAGTTGTTCGCATTCTTCTGGAACCATCGTGACAAGCCATTCGATCCGCATTTGGTTCCTGATCCACAAATGGACGCGCCTCATTTGCACCCTGTTCCTGATGATGCTGTG
>JAEZCS010000253.1 GCA_023433445.1 Pseudomonadota bacterium
ACATGATGCAGTGCAATACGCAAAAACAGTATATCGAACGGAGGGGGCCGAATCGGCCTGGGGGAACATTTTGGGGCGCCGTTCATATTATGACGATGCTGTACACTGGCTATCAAGCACTTGAAGACATGCTGGCTCCGGCTCGTTTCGGTGCTGAACTCGCCTTGGGTCTTCGGGACAAAATGGGACCGGTAGCCGATTGGCCCATGCCCCGCCGCATGTTCGCGCTCATGGATGTGTTCCAGGGGGCTCGCCTCACCCACAAGCGGCCGTCCTACGGAATAGACGAAGTCCGCAGCGGCAACGCTCTTGTTGCGGTGCGGGAAGAAGTGCTGCTCGACCTGCCTTTTGGCAATCTGCTGCACTTCGCCAAGGATGATGTCGAAACAGAACAGCCGCGCATATTGCTCGTCGCTCCGATGTCCGGCCACTTCGCGACACTGTTGCGGAGCACCGTTCGGACGCTGTTGCGCGACCATGACGTCTACATCACCGATTGGAAAAACGCGCGCGACGTGCCTTTGTCGGCCGGACGGTTCGGGTTCGACGATTATGTCGACTATGTGATCACCTTCATGCAGGAACTGGGGCCGGGCGCGCATATGCTGTCGGTCTGCCAGCCCTGCGTGCCCGCCTTCGCTGCTGTCGCGCTGATGGCGGAGGATGACGACGCGGCCACTCCTCGTTCCATGACCTTGATGGGTGGGCCGATCGATCCGCGCGCCGCGCCTACCGTGGTCAACGAACTGTCGAACGAGCGTCCGATCCAATGGTTCGAACGAAACCTCATCACATCGGTCCCGCTACGCTATGCCGGTGCGGGCCGCCGCGTCTATCCTGGCTTCCTGCAGCTATCCGCTTTCCTGTCGATGAATTTGGAGCGCCACGGCGCCCAGCATCGCGAGCTTTATCAGCTTCTGGCGGACGGAAAGGAAGCAGAGGCAGCGAAGATCAAGGATTTCTATCAGGAATATTTCGCCGTCCTCGACATGACCGCCGAATTCTACCTGGAGACCGTCGATCGGGTATTTCAGCGGACCCTGCTGGCCAAGGGGGAACTCAAGCATCGCGGCCGCCCGGTCAATCCGGGCGCCATTCGGAAGACGGCCCTGCTGACGGTGGAGGGTGAGAAGGACGACATCTGCGCGGTTGGTCAAACCGCAGCCGCCCATGCACTCTGCACTGGTTTGCGCCCGCACCTGAAACGTCACCACCTGCAAATCGGTGCAGGTCATTATGGCGTCTTTTCAGGTCGCAAGTGGGAGAAGGAAGTCTTCCCGCAAGTCCGCAACATGATCCTGGCGATGAACTGACGCGGTCTTGGCGGTCAGCCCTCTGGGCGCGTCCATATCCAAGTCCCGCCGATCAGCGCAGCCGTGATCGGGGCAAGGAGCCAGGGGAAGGGTACGAAGAGCAGTGCCATCCCGGCGCTGAATGCAAAAGCCGCCAATGCTGCCTGTTTTCCCTTACGGCTGATGGCCCCCTTGTTTCGCCAGCGCCGGATATGCGGTCCGAAGTGCGGATGATCGAGCAGCCTCTTCTCCAGTGCTGGACTCGACCGGGCAAAGCAGAATGCCGCCAATATCATGAAGGGGACGGTAGGCAGCAGCGGCAGGAAAATGCCGAGCGTGCCTAGCCCCAGCGATAGGAACCCACCGGAAAGGTAGAGCGTACGCCGCATCAGGCTGCTGGCAGACGCAGCCGCATCAGCAGGCCGCCCAGATCTTCGCTTTCTTCCATGCCGATTGAGCCGCCGTAAATTTCAGCCACGTCGCGTACGATGGCCAGGCCAAGGCCAGTGCCCGGCTTTCCCGAATCCAGCCGCACGCCCCGGTCGAAGATGCGGGTGCGATCCTCCTCCGGAATGCCCAGGCCATCGTCTTCGACTAATATCTCCACCATGGGTCCCACGCGACCGACAGTGGCGAAGACGCTGCCTCCACCATATTTCGCCGCATTTTCGATGAGATTACCCAGCATCTCGTCCAGATCCTGGCGCTCCACTCGGACCGCAACCTCCTTGTCCCCGTCCATGTCGATCCGCGTTTCGGGATAGAGGCGCTGGACGGCGCGTTCGACCGCCTGCAGGCTTGCCCATACCTCGGCCCGGCTATGGGCGGCTCCGCGCCGCCCGACTGCACGAGCACGGGCGAGGTGGTGATCCACCTGGCGCCGCATGGTGGTGGCTTCGCGAATGACTGTCTCACCAAGGTCGGCCGATTGAGCTGTCGCCGCATTCATGATGACGGTCAGCGGCGTTTTGAGCGCGTGAGCAAGATTGCCCGCATGGGTCCGCGCCTCTTCCGCCTGCCGCTCGTTATGAGCCAGGAGAGCATTCAGTTCCTCTACCATCGGAAGCACTTCGGACGGCATGGGGTCAGTGACGCGGCTCTTTTCCCCAGCGCGCATCCGCACGATTTCCTTCCGCACCCGGCGCAACGGACGCAATCCGTAAAGTGTCTGAAGAGTCGTCAGAACGATAAGGCCAAGGGCCAGCAGCGCGAAGCTCTGCGTCAAGGTCGATCGCAACGTCCTGATCTGATCATCCAGCCCTGCGCGCGCGGCAGCGACCATGAACATCCAGCGGGTATTGGAGCCGGGCAGGACGATGGTCCGTTCCATGATGCGCAGATCCTCGTCAGGAAACTGCTTGCTGTCATAAGCGTGGAAGCTGCGGTCATTATGCTCCGGCAACACCTTTAACGCCCGGTCCCACAACGATCGCGACCGCCAGTCCTCATGTCCCGTGGCGCTGATCTGATAATAGAGGCCGCTATTGGGCTCCAGGAAACGCTGGTCGGCGAGGGGGCGGTTGAACAGCACTTCCCCGTCTGGGCCAATCTCGGCCGACGCGATCATGGCGGTCAGCACATAATTGAGGCCATCGTCAAAGTTGCGGGTGATAGCTTGCGACAGCACGCGATCGAGCGCCAGCCCGCCACCCAGCAGTAATATGCTGATCCACAGCGCCGCAATGCCGATCATGCGGCGGCTGATCGATCCGGTGGAACGAACCGGGGGAGGGGCGCTAGATTCGGTCATCGGTAATTGCCGGAACCTCCGTATCCGTTCGCCCTGAAGGTGTCGAAGGTTCTACATTCCCGCAGCAATTGGAAGGTGCCGGGGTTCCATCAGGCAAACATGCCGCCAGGACGCGGAACGCGGGACGGATCAGCGGCCCGGTTCGTCCAGGCTGTAGCCCAAACCGCGTATCGTAGTAATTACGTCAGCGCCCAGCTTTTTGCGGATACGGGTGACAAATACTTCGATCGTATTGGAATCGCGATCGAAATCCTGATCGTAAATATGTTCGATCAACTCGGTACGGCTCACTACCTTGCCCTTGTGGTGGAGCAGATAGGACAGGAGCTTATATTCCTGCGCGGTGAGCTTCACGGGCTCGCCCTTCAGTGTGACCTTGCCCGATCGCGTATCCAGCCGCACATCGCCCGCGATCAGTTCGCTCGACGCATTGCCCGAAGCGCGACGGATAAGTGCGCGCAGCCGGGCGATCAGTTCCTCGCTCTGGAACGGCTTGGCGAGATAGTCGTCGGCACCCGCGTCCAGCCCGGCGACCTTGTCCGACCAGCTATCCCGCGCGGTCAGTACCAGCACCGGGAAACTGCGCCCTTCCTTACGCCAACGGTCGAGGACGGTAAGACCGTCGATCGTCGGCAGGCCAAGGTCCAGCACCACTGCGTCATAGCTTTCCGTCGCGCCGAGGAAATGTCCATCCTCGCCATCGGTTGCGAGGTCTACGGCATAGCCCGCCCCCTCCAACGTATTGCGGAGCTGTTGCCCAAGGCTTGGTTCATCTTCGACGATCAGCAGACGCATATGGCTCCGTTTCTTTGTATTTTGCCCTTTGGCGCTTCAGTGCGCCCGCCCCATTATATCGCCGGTGCGCCCATCCGCATCAACCCAAACCACCTTGCCGTCCTTCACATATTTCAGGCGGTAGCGATTGGAGCCCTGATTGAATTCGGCCCCGAGATAGGTCGCCCCACCCATCGCGGCGTCAACACGCCGTTTGATGAGGGAGAATGGCATGGTTTGCCCGTCCAGCATCGCTCGGCGCGCGGCATCCTGTTCGCCACGCTGACCGGCCTCAGCATAGGATGGCGCGGCCACCATCGCCGAGATGGCGGCCATACCGGCAATCAGGCTGATAAGCTTCATCGTCATGTGGCATGCCATAGGCGATAAGCATTGAACAGGTGGTGAATGGTGCCGTCAGCGCAGCGACTGGGGACCAGGTCATCGTTCCAGCGCATATTGGACGGTGAGAGTCACTGAAGATCCGACCTGTCCCGGCTCTACTGGCGTCGCTTCGGCCGCATCTGCCTTGAACCGCGTGGCGAGCATCGGCATGGGTGGGTTGCCGCCGCTATTGCTCTCGGAGATCGAGAGGAGCCGGGCCGACCGATAGCCTGCCGCCTGCGCATAGAAATCTGCTTGCGCCTTGGCACTCTTCAGCGCGGCGGCCCGCGCCTGGGCCAACATGGGCGCAGGATCTTCGATGGAGAAGGACGGGCCGTTGACATTGGTCGCACCCGCTTCGACCAGCGTGTCCAGCAGTTGGCCCGTCTTTTTGATGTCGCGCAGTTTGATCGTCAGCTGGTTTGACGCTTCATAGCCGATAAAGCGGGGGCCAGCGGGCTGCCCGTCGCGGTTGTTGTAATCATATTGAGCGCTCAGGTTGATGCCGCTCGTCTGGATGTCCTTCTTTGCGATGCCCGCCTTGGCGAGCGTAGCGATCAGCCGGTCCATTTCCGCTGCATTGTCGCGCATTGCCTGCGCCGCCGTGGGAGCGCGTGTCTGCACGCCCGTGCCGACTGTCGCCCGGTCCGGGCCAGCCTCTACGGTCTCGGTGACATTGAGCGTTACTACGGGCGCTGTTTCGGCGATGGTCACGTTGGTCTGCGCGGCGGCCAATGCAGGAATTGACACAGCGGCTGCGGCGGCCACCAGGGCCAGTGCGGACTTCATGAGCGTATCTCCTTGAAAAGCGATGCAGCCCATTTGTAACGGCTGCGATGAATGGACGCTGACACGCGTTGAAAGCAGCCAGACAGCAAGTGGTTCCACACGCTCTTGCCCCGGGGCGTCGGAAGTCCTAGCTGCACCGCCATGGCCGCTCCCATACTCTCATTCGAAAATCTTGGTCTCAGCCAGGGTTCGCACTGGCTTTTCCGCCACCTCGACATTTCTGTAGGGGAGCGGGATCGGCTGGCGCTGATCGGCCGCAACGGTGCTGGCAAGACGACGTTGCTGAAGCTGATTGCCGGGAAGGTGGAGCCTGACGAAGGGACGCGTGCCGTACGCCCGGGTGCGCGCGTAATCATGCTGGAGCAGGACCCGGAGGTCGCAGGCTTTGCTACCCTGCGCGATTTTGCGCTGGCAGGCCAGTATGCGCCGCCCGCGCATGAGGTGGAGGCGATCGCCAGCCAGCTCGGCATCGACCTCTCGCGTGAGGCAGCCACCGCCAGCGGGGGCGAACGCCGCCGCGCCGCCATCGCCCGCGCGCTCGCCAGCGAGCCTGATCTGCTGCTGCTGGACGAACCTACCAACCATCTCGATATTGATGCGATCGACTGGCTGGAGGGATGGCTCGGCCGCTATTCTGGCGCCTTCATCGTCATCAGCCATGACCGTGCCTTCCTCACCCGCCTCACACGGCAGACCTTGTGGCTCGATCGCGGATCGATCCGTCGCAACGAGATTGGGTTCGGCGGCTTCGAAGAATGGATGGAAGCCATCTACGCCGAGGAGGCGCGCGCGGCCGAAAAGCTCGATGCCAAGCTGAAGATCGAGGCGCATTGGCTGGAGCGCGGCGTCACAGCCCGACGCAAGCGGAATCAGGGGCGTCTCGGCAAGCTGTATGAAATGCGCGCCCAGCGCGCTGCGATGGTGGGGCCGCAGGGGGTGGCAAAGATCGCGGTCGCTGCCGACGACAGCAAGACCAAGAGCATCATCACCGCTGAGCATGTCACCAAGAGCTTCGGTGATCGCACCGTCATCGAGGATTTTTCGCTGCGCATCCAGCGTGGTGACCGCATCGGTATCGTCGGCGGCAACGGGGCGGGGAAGACGACGCTCCTGAAATTGCTGACCGGTGAACTCTCCCCCGACAGCGGCGTGGTCAAGCAGGCCAAATCGCTGGACATGATCTTCATCGACCAGCAACGCAGCCTGATGCAGCCCGACAAGCGCGTCCGCGACGTGCTGGCGGAAGGCGGCGACTGGATTGATGTTCGCGGCGTGCGCAAGCATGTCCACGGCTATCTGAAGGAATTCCTGTTCGATCCTTCGCTTGCCGAGGCGCGCGTCGGCACGCTCTCGGGCGGTGAGCGGTCGCGTCTGCTGTTCGCTCGCGAATTTGCCCGCGAATCGAATCTGCTGGTGTTGGACGAGCCGACCAACGACCTCGATCTGGAAACACTCGACCTGCTGCAGGAAGTCATCGCCGACTATGACGGCACGGTCCTGATCGTCAGCCACGACCGCGACTTTCTGGACCGCACGGTGACGGTGACGCTCGGCCTCGACGGTTCGGGGCAGGTTGACGTCATCGTTGGCGGCTATGCCGACTGGGTCGCCAAGCGTCAGCCCAGAAACGGACGCCGCCCGGAAAAGAAAGCGCCTGCCGCTCCCCCACCGCCGAAGACTGCGTCGACAAAGCTCAGCTACAAGGATCAGCGTGATCTGGATTTGCTGCCCAAGACGATTGAAAAGCTGGAGCAGGATATCGCGCGGGATGAGGAGGCGCTTGCCGATCCGTCGCTCTATACCCGCGATCCGGCGCGTTTCGCCGCTCTCACGAAAGCGATAGAGCAGGCTCGCGCTGACAAGGACGCAGCGGAGGAACGCTGGCTGGAGCTGGCTGAAAAGGCGGAAGGCCTGAGCGGCTGAACAGGAAGGGGCGACCATGGCGGCAATGGAAGGATCAACTCCAGGCGCACTTGAACAGGCGCGTGCGCACCACGCCGTTCATTATGTCAATCGCGTCGGCTGGTTGCGTGCAGCAGTTCTGGGGGCGAATGACGGTATCGTCTCAACCGCCAGCCTGCTCGCTGGTGTCGCTGCGTCGGGTGCCGCGCGTGACACTATCCTGTTGTCGGGGGTTGCTGCGCTATTTGCGGGCGCGATGTCGATGGCGGCCGGGGAGTATGTGTCCGTCAGCGCGCAGTCGGATACGGAACGGGCCGACCTTGCCAAGGAAAAGCATGCCATTGCGCAGCAGCCAGAGGTGGAATGGCAGGAACTGCGCAACATCTATGTGGAACGCGGCCTGACGCCGGATCTGGCGGGAGACGTCGCCCGGCAGCTTATGGACGCCGACGCACTGGCGGCCCACGCCCGCGACGAGCTTGGCATTTCAGAGATCAGTACGGCGCGGCCAGTGCAGGCGGCGTTAACGTCTGCCGCCACCTTTTCGGCGGGAGCGCTCGCACCCCTTCTGGCGGCGGTAATTAGTCCGGCCTCATTTGCCCTGCCGGTCATCGTGCTGGCGTCGCTCCTGTGCCTTGCGCTTCTTGGCTATGTCGGTGCTCGGCTCGGCGGCGCAAAGATCGGCCGTTCCCTCGTCAGGGTGCTATTCTGGGGCGTGCTCGCCATGGCCGTCACGGCGGGTGCAGGCAGGCTTTTCGGCGCAGCAATATGATGGCAAGTTCCGCGCCATCCGAATTCTCAAGGAGATGATCATGACTGCTATCCAGCAAATTCCGCTCAAGACGATCAAGGGCGCCGACGCCAGCCTGGCCGACTATGCGGGGAAGGTGGTCTTGGCTGTCAATGTGGCCTCCAAATGCGGCCTGACCCCGCAATATGAGGGGCTGGAAAAGCTCTACCGCGAGTATAAGGACAAAGGGCTGGTGGTCGCCGGCTTTCCCGCCAACGACTTCGCCGGTCAGGAACCGGGCAGCAATGACGAGATCGCTGAATTCTGCACGACCAATTTCGGGGTCGAATTTCCAATGTTCGAAAAGATCGTGGTGACAGGCCCGGAAAAGCATCCGCTTTACACCGCCCTCACCAATGAGCAGCCCAAGGCGGATGGCGATGGTAATGAATTTCGCGAAAAGCTTCGCGGCTATGGCATGACGCCGACCGAAGAGCCCGAAGTGCTGTGGAACTTCGAAAAATTTCTGATCGCCAAGGATGGCTCGGTCGCCGCACGCTTCGCGCCGGGCACGACGCCCGACGATCCGGCGCTGGTTTCCGCGATCGAGGCTGAACTGGCGAAATAAGAAGCGAGCATCCGGGCCGACACTGTTGAGAGTGCTGGCCCGGCAGTTCCGACCTGGTCGATCGCCTCATGCTTTCCCCCGCCACCGCCTTTGAGCAGATTGGCCCGGTGCTGGAAACGCTCAGCATTGTCGGCATCTTTGTGTTTGCCGCGTCCGGCGCTTTGGCCGCCGCCCGACTGGGTCAGACGCTTGTCACCTTCGCTTTCTTTGCGCTGGTGACGGGGGTAGGGGGCGGGACTCTGCGCGATCTGCTGATTGGCGCGCCGGTGTTCTGGGTGCATGATCCGATCCCGGCAATCACCTGCATGGTGGCTGCGCTGCTGATCTGGTTCACGCCGCGACGCTTCTGGAGCGACCGGGCGCTCGACTGGCTCGACGCGATAGGCCTTGCTGCCTTCGCTGTGTTTGGAGCAGCCAAGGCGATGAGCTATGGCATCCCGCCATTTGTCGCCGCGATGATGGGCGTCGTCACTGGCTGCGTTGGCGGCATATTGCGCGATCTGCTCGCGCACGAGCCGTCGATATTATTGCGCCCGGAACTCTATGTGACGGCAGCGGCCTTCGCCTCCGGCCTGTTTGTCCTTTTGCGCTGGTGGGGGCTGGACGTGCCGGTCGCCGGTCTTGTCGCTGCGATCCTGGGATTCCTCCTGCGCGCTCTTGCGATTTGGCGAAGTATCGGCCTGCCGACTTACAAAAGGTGAGCGCCGATCCCGAAGGAGGCGGCGGCTCCCCCTCGCATCACCGCCATAGGCTGGTCAGCAATCCAAGCAACCCACGCTCATCCGTAGCATTCACCCGCCGTGGTGCGCCATAGCCACGGCACTCCAGGCAGTCTGCCCGCACTCCCGCCCCGCTGATGAGCTGTCGCACATCTCCAATCGCCTGCATCGCCCAACGCCGCTGGATCATCGCCTGGCGGCTCAACATGTCGCGGGACGCATCTGTGTCTTCATTATCCCGCTCCGTTATCGACTGAAGGAACTCGACAAACTTGTCCGGTTCCTTCTCGATGCGATAGATCTTCGCCTTGGCGGGATCGATCTTGGCCAGCTTCGCCGCCGCCGCAATCGCCTCTTCCAACCCGCCGAAGCGATCGACCAGACCGATCTGCCGCGCCGTGCCACCGTCCCAAACACGGCCTTGCGCGATGGCGTCGATCTGCTCGGGTGACTTGCGCCGCGCCTGCGCCACCAGCCCGACGAAGCGGCCGTAAATATCCTCGATCCCCATTTGCATGATGCGATCGAACTCAGGCGTCGTGCCGCCAGCGAGATCGGGCTGCCCTGAAAGCGGCGTGGTCCTTACACCGTCGGTAGTGATGCCGAGTTTGGCGAGCGTCCCTTCAAAGCTCGGCAAGATGCCGAAAACGCCGATGGATCCCGTAATCGTGCCTGGTTCGGCAAATATCAGGTTGGCAGGCGTAGAAATCCAATATCCGCCGCTTGCCGCGACGTTGCCCATCGACACTATGATCGGCAGACCCTGTCGCTTGGCTTCCAGGATCGCTTGCCGAATCTTTTCCGACGCCATCACGGACCCGCCGGGAGAATCGACCCGAACGACCAACGCCTTCAGGTCCTTTTCCGACAATGCCTTGTAAAGCAGCGCAGAGATGGTGTCTCCGGCTGCGCTGCCAGGCCCTCCATCGCCATCCACAATGTCGCCGGCCACTGTAATCACGCCAATCTGTCCGTCATTGGCGGGCCGATGGGCTTTGGCATAGCTGTTAAGCTCGATGCTCGCGAAACTCCCGACGCGATCGTTGGAAGATTCTCCGGCGACCTGCGCGACGCGCTTTCCAAACGCAGCCTCGTCGCCCAGCTTGTCGACCAGCCCGGCACTCTGCGCCGCCTTTGCCAGATTTCCCTGCGCCGCTTCCGCTGCTCCTGCAGGGTCGGCAACATAGGCAGCGAGCTTCGCACGCGGGCGGGCCTTGCTCACCTCCTGTTGCCAGTCCTGCCACAATGCGTCGGCCAGCGCTTGATTGGCCTGGCGTGCTTCGGGTGACTGATCCGTGCGGGTGAAGGGTTCGACAAAGCTCTTGTAGGTCCCGACGCGATAGACATGCGTGTTGACCCCCAGCTTGTCGATCAGACCCTTGTAATAAAGACCGGATCCGCCGCGTCCCAAGATCGCTACGCCGCCAAGGGGATCGACCCATGCCTCGCTGGCATGCGCCGCAAGCTGGTAGCTGTCGTCGCTATAGATGGTCGCGAAAGCGAACACGGGCTTGTTGGCCGCACGGACTGCATCCAGCGCCTTGCCCACGCGGGACAGCGTGACCTGCCCGCCGCCAAGAAACCCGTCGAGGTTCAGGACGACTGCCTTGACCTTGCGGTCGGTCCTTGCCGCCTCCAACGCGGTGACGACTTCGGACAGGCGATATTCCTTTGTCCGTGGCCCGGACGATGTCAGCAGCGAAAAGGGGTCTGCCTCTGCCGGTTGCTCGACAATCGTGCCCTCCAGCTTCAACAGCAGTGCGCCACTGCTTACGCTGCGCACAGGCTTGGGAGACCAGGAT
>JAEZCS010000111.1 GCA_023433445.1 Pseudomonadota bacterium
GAAGCTGGTCGAAATGCCGGCGATCTCGCCGGGATCAATCGAAACCTTGCCGTTCCAGGCGTTGAAGTTTCCATAGCCAGCCTCAGCCTTCAGCCGAAAGGTGGATGAGGGCGCGCGAGTGATGAAGTGGATCGCGCCGCCAGTCGTGTTGCGGCCAAAGAGCGTCCCCTGCGGGCCGCGCAGAACTTCCACACGTTCGATGTCCGTTACGCCAAGGCCCAATGCGCCACCGCGAGCAATGTAAACGCCGTCCACATAGAGGCCGTTGGCCGCGTCGATGCCGAAGCTTTCGCTGCCGCCGTTAGAGATGCCGCGAATGGAAAAAACGGCGGCCGCGTTGCTTGTCGTGCCCTGCGTCACGACTACGTTGGGCGCGAGGCCGCTCAAGTCGCGGCTGTCGCGGATACCGAGCTGCTCCACCTTCTCGGAACTGATCGCGCTGATGGCGATCGGAACATCCTGAAGATTTTGGGCGCGCTTCTGGGCGGTGACGACGATTTCCTCGAGCCCCGATTGTGCTGGTGCGGCGTCGGTCTGCGCCATGGATTGACTGGCAAGTGCGACACCGCTGACCCCCATGATCAGTTGTAGCGCTGCATATCTGTATGTTCTGGCCATTTATATCTCTCCCTTGGCTATTATAAGGTTAGTGTTGAGGACGATATGGACGAATAAGACCTAGAATCATGAGCCGATCAGGCAGTATAGATCTGTTTCCAGAATGTATCAGCCGGGAATATACAGTTGAGCGGCCTTTCCGCCGTCTACAGGTAAGGCCGTTCCCGTGATGTAACTTGCAGCGTCCGACAGCATGAAGACGATGGCTTGCGCCAGTTCTTCAGGCTGGCCACCACGCTGCATCGGTATGGCCGCTGTCGTGCGAGCGGCGGCATCTGACGCGCGCGCGGAAAACAGTTCCGTGGGCGCGGTCTGCACCTGTCCCGGAATGATGGCATTGACGCGGATGCCAAGGGGCGCGGCTTCCATCGCGGCGGCGGCCGTGAAGTGCACCAGCGCCGCCTTGGAAGCGGAATAGCTCGCCATGTTCACCGTCGCGCGGATGCCGCAGGTGGAGGCGATATTGACGATTGACCCTTTGCCCGCCGCGGCCATGACTTTCAGCGCGGCCTTTGTGCTAACGAATGCGGCGTCGCTGTTAACGGCGAAATCCTTACGCCAATGTTCAAACGTCAACTTGCTGATCGGCGCATAGTGTGTCGACATGGCGTTGTTCACCAGCATGTCGAGCCTGCCATATCTCTGGGCTACTCCCTCAATCATAGCCGTCAGCGCGTCCGTGTCGGCGACGTCCAACTGGATCGCCTCGATGGGACCGCCCTGTGCAGAAATGCTGTCGCGTGCGCTGTCCAGCAGCGCCTGTCTTCGACCGCAGATGACGACCTGCGCACCGCGTTGCGCTAGCAAGGTAGCGGTGGCGAGGCCGATGCCATCGCTGCCGCCCGTGATGATGGCGACGCGGCCTTGAAAATCCTCGCTCATTTCGACGTTCAGAACCTCACCTAACAGGATCGCCCTCTGCTCCGAGGGTCGGTGCGACGCGACTCAAGATTCTCCAAAACTCGTAATTTGTAAATCGATAAATTCCGAATATGTGAGTTTGGAATTGGAGAGGGTGCGCGCATCAGGAATTCGCGGATGCATTGGATGCCCCTCGGCATGCCGTCGGAGAATGCTATAAACCTCGCACTATCAACAGTTTCTGTGCTGGCGGCACAATCAATGCGGTCGTCAATCGACCGCTCTACACATGCGGAAAAAAAATGTTGTTGAATTACGCGGGTAGCGGAATAAAGTCATGTTCAAGCAGAACGACGATGAGTCGAGGATAGAGGATGCTGGGATCGAACCAGGGCCGTGGCTCAGGTGGAAGTCCCGTCGAACGATCCCGCGGCGGTAAGGTGATCCCGAAGGATAGCATGAGCAAGATCGATCCCATTTTCGCGGCCGTCACAGGACCCGGTACGCCTTTCGAAATCGGCGAGCAGGATGGCCTCCGCTTCTTCGTGAATGCGCCTTCGGATCTGAACCAGTTGATCGAAGGGGCACGGCGCTTCGGAGACCAGACATGCATCGTCGATTTCGGCGGAGCAGAGCAGGAACGGCGGGTGAGCTTCACCGAGTTGTTCGCCTGGCGCGACGACTTGGCAGCCCGGCTCGGCATCGAGAGGGGGCAAAGAGTTGCGATCTGCATGCGCAACCGCGCCGAATGGATGGTCTCCTTTCTCGCAGTGGTGAAGCAGGGCGGCGTTGCGGCCTTGCTCAACAGCCGCGGGTCGCCGGATGAGCTGAACGCCATGGTCGAGGAGGTAACGCCGGACCTTGTGCTGGCGGATGCCGAAAGGGCCACCCTTCTGCGCGACGGCGGTTATGCGGGCCGGTTGATCGATGTGACGCGGCCTTTGGGTGACGCGCTGCCGGTGGTCGCACATGATGAAGCCGCTGGACCGAACGATCCCTGCGCCATTTTGTTTACATCAGGCACGACAGGCCGTGTCAAAGGGGCAGTACTTTCCCATCGCAGCCTGATCACCGGATTGCTGGGTACGCAGCTGACTGGAACGATGGTGCTGCATAATATGGCCCGCGAATATGGGGTTCCGGTCGACGCCATTGCGTCGCAGGTGCCGCCTCAGGCCATTTTGCTCGTCTATCCGCTTTTTCATATTTCGGGCTTGGGCTCCGGTTTCCTGGCGCCCTTCCTGTCAGGTGGCAAGATCGTCATCATGCGGCGCTGGGATGCGGACGAGGCTGCCCGGCTGATCGAACGGGAGCGGGTGACCCAGCTTTCGACCGTCCCCACGATGCTGTGGGACATGATCCATCGGGCGCGCGCCAAAGACGCTGACCTTAGTTCTGTGCGGAACATCGGGTCAGGCGGCCAGGCGCTGCCGCTCAACCTGCTGGAGGAGGTGCGAAAGCTGTGCCCCCATGCGATGATCGGGACCGGCTATGGCATGACCGAAACATCGGGCGCGATCGCGCAGGCCGTGGGAGCGGACTTTCTGGCGGCCCGAGCCTCTGCGGGCCGGGTGTTGCCGCTGGTCGACCTGCGGATCGAACGGGAGGATGGGACCGTCTGCGGCCCCAACCAGACCGGCGAGATCATCGTGCGCAGCGCCATGATCATGAGCGGATATTGGAACCGGCCGGAGGATACGGCGAAGACCTTCACGCCTGACGGTTGGCTGCGTACCGGCGACATCGGGTATCAGGATGAGGACGGGTACATCTTCATCGTCGACCGCGCCAAGGACATGGTGATTTCAGGCGGCGAGAATATCTATTGCGCCGAAGTCGAACGCGTCCTTAGCGAAATGCCGCAGATCACTGAATGCGCGACGTTCGGGATAGCGGACGAGCGATTGGGCGAGGCGCTGGTCGCGGTGGTTCAGGCAGATGGCCTGGACGAACGAAGTGTCATCGATTGGGTGGCGAGCAGGCTTGCGCCTTACAAGGCGCCGGTGCGCGTTGCCTTTTCCACCAAGCCCCTGCCGCGCAACGAGTCGCAGAAAATCAACAAGATCGCGCTTCGTGCGCTGTGGCCTGAACTGGCCGGTACCAACTGAACAGGAGAGTTCCGCATGGGCATGCCCAAGGATATAAAGATAATCGATTGTATGCTGGGCATTCCGGAGGCGGAAGACCGTTCCGCCTGGTTCGACCCGTTTCGTCCGCTGATCAAGGATCAGCAAACGCTCCAGCAGTTTGCGATGCCCGCACAATATATGTTCAAGGACATTCCGCAGACCGGCAAGGTCGACGATTTCGTGTCCTGGACCGTCGAACAGATGGACCAGTACGGCATCGACAAGGCGCTGGTAGGGTGGAACAACAATGCGACCTCCTACCGCGCGAAGGAGATGTACGGCGACCGCTTCTTCTTCGACCTGCCCTGTGACCCAAACAAGGGCATGGAGGAAGTCAGGCGGATCAAGCGCATTCATGCCGAAGTCGGGTTGTCGGCGATCAGCGTCTTTCCGGCGGGCACGCTGCCGCAGGTGGCGATCAATCACAAATATATGTTCCCGCTCTATACCTGCGCGGCGGAGTTGGGGCTGCCGGTGTTGCTGAATGCAGGCATTCCGGGACCGCGTATTCCGATGGAAACGCAGAAGGTCGAGCATCTCGACGAGGTCTGCTGGTTCTTCCCGGACCTGAAGGTTGTCATGCGTCATGGCGCGGAACCGTGGGAAGCATTGGCGGTCAAGCTTATGCTGAAATGGCCGAACCTCTATTATTCGACCAGCGCCTTTGCGCCCAAACATTATCCCAAGGCGATCATCGACTACGCCAATACCCGTGGCGCGGACAAGATCATCTACGCGGGTTACTTCCCCATGGGGCTCAGCCTGGAGCGCATCTTCAGCGACATGCAGAACGTCCCCTTCAAGGACGAAGTATGGCCGAAGTTCCTGCGTGAAAACGCCATCAAGGTCTTTGACCTCAAATAATCTGACGGAGCCTTTCCATGTCGAACCCCGAAACCGCAGCCGCCACCGATGCGCGCACCCCGCCGGTCGCCGTATGGCAAATCCTTGAAAAGCTGAAAGGGCAGGATCTGCTCGATTGGCGGCTGGCCGAAGTGAAGGACCGTGCCTCGATCGAAGAACGTAACCTCAATATCGGCATTCCCTTCGGCTGGTATCCCATCCTGCTCTCATCGGAGCTGCAGGTCGGCGAGGTGAAGCCGCTGCGCTACTTCTCCCAGGATCTTGCGATCTGGCGCGGGGAGGACGGCAAGGTTCGCATGCTCGACGCCTATTGCAAGCATCTGGGCGCGCATATGGGCCATGGCGGCAAAGTGCATGGCAATCTGCTGGAATGCCCGTTCCACGCGTGGCGCTATGATGGCGATGAGGCGGTGGTCAAGGATGTGCCCTACGCCCGCAACATTCCGCCGCAGGTGAAGCGGAAATGCACCCGCAACTGGCACATCACCGAAGCCAATCGCTTCATCTGGGCCTGGTATCATCCGCAGGACGTCGCGCCGCTGTTCGAAGTGGCGCTGCTGCCGGAAGCGAGCGACCCTGAATGGACCGACTATGAGGTTCATGAATGGAATGTCTGGGGCTCTCTTCAGAATATGGCGGAAAATGGCGTGGACGTTGCGCATTTCCGCTTCATCCACGGTACCGCCAACGTGCCGCTGGGCGAATTGCGCTGGGGCGAATGGGGCCGTGGCGCTGACGTCAAGGCCAAGATGGGAACGCCCTGGGGCGAGGTCGATGGCTGCATCAGCTATGACACCATGGGGCCGGGGCAGAGCTGGACGCGCTTCACCGGCATTTCCGAGACGCTTCTGGTCGCCTGCCTGGCTCCCGTAGAGTTGGACCATGTGCATGTCCGCTTCTGCTTCACCCAGCCCAAGGCACAGGCCGAAGGCGAGCGGGCTGGCGTTGCAAAGGCCATCATCCGCGACATCTGCAAGCAATTCGACCAGGACAAGGTCGTTTGGGACCGGCAGAAGTTCGAACCGAACCCGATCATCTGTGATGGTGACGGCCCTATCCCGCAGTTCCGCAAATATTATGCGCGCTACTATGCGGACCAGAGCGCAGCCTGATCGCATGAGACTCGGCAGGGGACAGGGGATGGACATGACGCGTCGCGAGAGCATGGCGACTGTCGGCGCAGCCGCGCTGGCCGGAGTAGCTGGAATGGCCGAGGCGGCGACGCGTGCAGACCTTCTCAGCGAACAGGATGCGCTGGGCTTGGCTGAACTGGTCCGCAAAAGGCAGGTCTCGCCCCGCGAGTTGCTGGAAGCGGCGATCGGCAAGGCGGAGGCGCTGAACCCGCGGTTCAATTTCCTTGCTCAGAAACATTACGACTATGCCCGCGCGGCGATCGCCAAGGGATTGCCGCAAGGACCGTTCAACGGCGTCCCCTGGCTGCTGAAGGACCTGAACACCTATGTCGCGGGCCTGCCGACCGAGAATGGCAGCCGTTTCTACAGGGGCTACATAGCTGAGGTAACCTCCGAGCTGGTCCGGCGCATTGAGAAGGCTGGCTTTGTCATCTTCGGCAAGACGACGGTGCCGGAACTGGGCCTGACCGGCACGACCGAGAACAAGCTGACCGGCGACACGCGCAATCCATGGGACACGAGCCGGATCGCTGGCGGATCGTCAGGCGGCGCTGCAGCGGCAGTGGCGGCGGGAGTGCTCCCCGCCGCGCACGCCACCGATGGCGGTGGGTCGATCCGCATTCCGGCGTCCTGCTGCGGGCTCTTTGGTTTGAAGCCGAGCCGAGGGCGCGTGCCGATGGGGCCGCCGCGCACGGAAGGGTGGGGCGGATTGTCGGTACATCATGCCGTCACCCGCAGCGTGAGGGACTCCGCGGCGATACTGGATGCGACGCAGGGGCCGGAACCAGGTGGCCGCTATGCGGCGCCGACGCCGGGTGAGACCTTCTTGTCACAGGTTGGCAAGGCTCCGGGCCGGTTGCGGATAGCCTTGATGCTGAATGCGCCCGCCGGATCGCCCGTAGACCCAGAATGCGTTGAAGCGGCACGCAAGGTTGCGCGGCTGTGCGAGGGCCTTGGTCATCATGTCGAGGAGGCCGCGCCGAAACTGGACATCGCGGCGATGGGTGCGGCGAGTTTCGTACTGATCGGTTCATCGGTGGCAGCGGACATGATGGATCGCGCCAAGGCGACCGGCATCGCAATTGGGACGGATTTGCTGGAACCTATTACCCTGGGCTTCGTCGGCTATGGCCAGAAGACGACGGGCATGGACTATGCCCGCGCTAACAATACGCTTCAGGCTGCGGCTATCACCATGGCGCAGTTCATGGCCGATTATGACGTGATCCTTTCGCCGACATTGGCCGCTCCGCCGTTGAAGCTGGGCCAGATCAACCTGACTCCTGATGTCGATTTTGCGGCATGGGGGCAGCGGGCAGCCGTCTTCTCACCCTTTACCCAGGTCGCGAACATGACCGGTCAGCCTGCCATGTCGGTGCCGCTGGCCATGTCATCATCGGGTCTGCCGATCGGCGTGATGTTTACAGGGCGCTATGGCGACGAGGCGCTGCTGTTCCGACTTGCCGGGCAGCTGGAAAGCGCTGCGCCGTGGAAGCACAGGCGCCCGACGATTTAAGATTTTGGAGAGAATGATGCGCGGATTGGAAGGCAAGGCGGGGATCGTCGCGGGCGGCGGGCGCGGTATTGGCGCGGCCACGGCGCGGCGGCTAGTCGCCGAAGGCGCATCGGTCGTGATCGGCGACATCGTTGGCGAGTGGGCGGAGGAGACGGCGCGCGCCATCCGCGAGGAAGGCGGACGGGCGATCGGCGTGGTGCTGGATGGTACGAAGGCATCATCGCAGGGCGCGATAGTTGAGGCGGTCTTGTCCGAGTTCGGGCGGTTCGACTTCTACCACAGCAATCTGGCAGGGGGTACGGAAGGCGACATCGATGTGCTGAACTGCACGGAAGAGGTGCTGGACCGGTCTTTCGCCATAAATTCCAAGAGCCATTTCCTGGCGACGCAGGCCGCTCTCCCAGTGCTCTTAGAGCGCGGCGGCGGCGCGATGATCTACACCTCCTCTGGCGCGGCTGTTTCGGGCAACCCATTGCAGGTCGCCTATCCGATGACGAAGAATGCGCTGCATGCCCTTGTCCGGCATGTCGCCCGCAAGTTCGGAAAGCAGGGTATCCGCGCCAACGGCATCTGCCCCGGCGTCGTCCTGACCGAAGCGGTCGCGCAGCATCTGACACAGGAATATGTGGACGGGATGCTGGCGAGTTTGCCCCACCGCCGCCTCGGCAAGCCGGACGATATTGCGGGCGCGGTCGCTTTCCTCGCCTCCGATGACGGGGAGTGGGTCAACGGTCAGCTCTGGCACGTCAATGGCGGCTCGCTTTTGCGAGACTAAAAAAACATGCGTCCCCCTTCCAACCCGTGGGTCGTGCTGGCGATGCTGCTGGCGATCTACATCGTCAACTATGCCGACCGCTATCTGATCACTGGATTGATCGGGCCGATCAAGGCTGAGTTTGGCATCGGCGACGCGATGATGGGCATGTTGATGGGCCCGGCTTTCGTGTTGCTTTATGTGGTGCTCGGCGTGCCCTTCGCGCGGCTGGCGGATCGCACGTCGCGCGTGCGGATCATCGCGGCTGGTTGCATCCTCTGGAGTGCAGCGACGGTTGCCACGGGTCTTGCAGCCGGTCCGATCAGCCTGACCCTCGCACGGGTTGGGGTGGGTGTCGGGGAAGCGGCTTTTGTCGCGCCGGCCTATTCGCTGCTGTCCGACTATTTTCGGCCGCAGCGGCGTGGGATCGCCTTCGCGATATTGGGGCTGGCAGCCTATGTGGGTCAGATTGCGGGGCAGGCGGGAGGACCAGCGATTGCGGCGGCGCATGATTGGCGCATGGCGTTTCACAGCATGGGTCTTGTCGGGATCCTGTTGGGCTTTGGCGCGCTCCTGCTGATCCGCGAGCCGCGGCATAGCGGAACGGGGGGCGAGCAGGCGGGAGCGTTGCCGCTTGGCCAGTTGATTGGGTGTCTGGTCCGTAGCCCCGCCTATCTGCTGATGATGTTTGCCTTTGGATTTGGCGTTTTGTCCGGTGTCTCCTTCGGCTTTTGGGGTCCGGAACTCTTCACCCGTGCCTATGATCTTGATCCGGTGGCGGTCAAATCGGCCTTCGCGATAAATTTCGGCCTGTCCGGGTTGGTTGGCATGCTGTTGTTCGGCGCCCTGTCCGACCGGCTTGCCAAGCGCGGCATGGCTTGGCCGTCCCGCCTTTCCGCACTGGCGCTGGGCGCCGCGACCTGTGCCATATTGATGTCCAGCTGGGCTAGCAGCTTCGAGCTCGCAAAGCTCGCGGCGATCCCCGCCGGGTTGTTGGGCGGAGGCTGGTCCGTAGGCTTCATCGCGACACTGCAATATATGCTGCCTGCGCCCATCCGGGCCGCATCGACGGCGCTGTTCCTTGCCGTCACGACGCTGCTCGGCTTCTTCGTCGGGCCATGGGCGACCGGAGCGATCAGCCAGATGCTGGGCCACGATGCGGCGTCGCTCCGCATGGCGTTGACCCTGATCATCCCCTTCGGTTTCCTGTCCGCGCTGCTCGGCTGGGCGGCGGCGAGCCGGGTGGAACAGGACCGCGTACGCCTGGATGATGCTCTTTCGATTCGACCTTCTTACCCTTTGCTGGCAAGAGTGACGGCAGAATGAGGTTGAACGAGTATATGAGTGAGACTTTTGCGTTCGATGAAACGGACCGGAAGATTGTCGAGCAGCTGCGGCAAAATGGCCGTGCCACCAATCAGCAGATCGCGGAATCCCTCAACCTGATTGCTTCTACCGTTTCCACGCGCATCCGGCGCATGGAGGATGCGGGGATGCTGCGCGTTGTGGCAGTGTCCGACTTTGCAGTGCATGGCTATCATGTCCTTATTCACTTGGCAGTTCAGGTGAGCGGCCGTCCGGCATCGGATGTGGCGGAAGAACTCGCTGTATTCCCTGAAGTTTTTGCCGCGCATCTGGTGACAGGTAATTATGAGATAAGCCTGCTTCTGACGCTTCATGACATTGACGAGCTTCCCTCGCTTATAACGGATCGTTTGTCGAAGGTGCCGGGAATAAGGTCTATGACGCCCGCAATCGGGTTGGATATTGTTCGCTACGGTTTGGATACCGCTCCGATTGATCGCAAGAGGCTTGCATGAGGCGGCCGGACCTCGACGAGCTGGACCACCAGCTGATCGACATATTGGCGCAGGATGCGCGCGTCTCCAACCGCAAGATCGCGGCCGAACTTGGCGTGAATGAGGGCACCGTCAGAGGTCGCATCAAGCGGCTGCAACAGGAAAAGTTGATCGCCTTCACCGCGCTGACAGGGCTGAAGCTTGAGAAGGCGACCAATGTGGCCTTCATCGCGGTGCAGGCTGATGTGGGTCATGTCCGGCAGATAGCCCGCGACATCGCACATATACCGCTGGTTAAGGCCGTGATGATCACATTGGGACCGTGCAACATCATGGCCACTTGCCTTTATGATGACCTCGATAATCTTCACAAGATGGCTTCCGGGCAGATCCTGGCGATGGAGGGAGTGAATCATGTCGAAACCTCCCTGGCGGTCAGGACAGTGAAGTTCAGCAATCGGGTGGTGCGGATCACGGACGCGCAAACTACCAGCAGCTTGTGAAGTCCTCGAACAAATAAATTCGGAATTTATATATTTGAAAATTCCGCATATGAGCGCTTGAAAAGAGATAAAGCGTCATATAGCACAATGTGAACGGCGTTTGGCGGCATGTCGCTGCCGACCGTCAATGGCAGGAGAGAGCGGCCGGTTTACTCAGCGGCTGATGTCCGGCCCCGTCGAGTGGCGGGGCGATAATCTCCGCCAACATGTTAAAGGCGGCCGAGATGGAATTCGCATTTACCGACGAACAGCAGATGATCGCGGAGACTGCGCGCAGCTTCTTCGCAGAGAATGCCACAAGCGAGCGCACACGCAAGGCAATGATGTGTGACGGCATTGACTGGGCGCTCTGGCAGGCTTTCTGCCAAGAATTGGGTCTGTCCGGCATCGGGCTTCCGGAATGCGCTGGCGGCGCAGGGCTAGGCATGGTGGAACTGGCGATTATCGCGGAAGCGGCAGGCGCTCATGTGGCAGCGTTGCCTATGCTCAGCAGTGTTGTACAGGCCGCTCAGGCGATAGCGGCTGGCGGCAATGCGGACCAGCAGGATCAGTGGCTACCGCGCCTGATCTCTGGCGAGATGATCGGCGGCTATTTCTATGGTGCGGACATCCAATCGGATGGCGACCGGCTGACCGGCGGATCGCGTTTCGTTGCTCATGGCGCTTCGGCCGACATGTTCGTCGTAATCGACATGCGGCAGGTCTGGATTGTCCGCGCAAATGCTCCGGGCGTTAGTGTGAAAAGCCAGACGAGCATGGACCAGACGCGTCCCTTGGCTCATGTGCAACTGGACAATGCGGCGGGCGAGCGGCTTGCCGATCCGGCTGCTGCGCTGGCGGCTGTTCATCGTGCCGGATTTATCGCGGTGGCTGGGGAGGCGCTTGGCGGCGCGCAGGCATGCCTCGATCGGACCGTCGACTATTCCAAGGAACGTGTCCAGTTTGGACGACCGATCGGGTCCTTCCAGGCCTATAAGCACAGGCTGGCGGATATGATGATAGAGATCGAACAGGCCCGGTCGGCGGTATATTGGGCGGCCTGCGCTGTGGACGAGGGTGCAGAGGAGGCTGAGATGGCCATTCACGCCGCCAAATCCTTCGCCACCGACACATTTTTCCGCTGCGCCGGTGATATGATCCAGCTTCACGGCGGCATCGGGTTCACCTGGGAGCATGATGCGCATCTGTTTTTCAAGCGCGCCCGTGCGCTTCAAACGATGCTTGGCAACAATGTTTGGCATCGTGAGAAAATTGCCGCGATGATCCTGGGAGAGGCGGAATGAAACTTGGATTTTCTCAGCAAGAGGAACTGTTCCGGCAGGAGTGCGCGGACTGGCTGAACGGCCAGATGGCGGGCGAATTTCGCGACATCAAGGGCGTTACGAAGCTGACCGGTAGCCCGGAACGGCGCAAGGAGTGGGAGCAGCAGCTTGCCGAGCATCGCTGGTCCTGTATCGGTTGGCCGTCACAATGGGGCGGGCGCGACGCGACATTGGCGCAGCAGGTGATCTTCGCCGAGGAATATGCCCGGGCGGGCGTTCCGGGCCGGGTGAACCATATCGGCATCGAGCTTGCCGGTCCCACCATCCTGACATTCGGCACCGAGGAACAGAAGCAACGCTTCCTGCCGGGAATTGCCGCCGGCAAGACCATCTTCTGCCAGGGCTTTTCCGAGCCAAATGCCGGCTCGGACCTGGCGAGCGTGCGGACGAAGGCGCGGCTTGAAGACGGCCAATGGGTTGTGAACGGTCAGAAAATCTGGACGAGCCTTGCCCATATTTCCGACTGGATCTTTGTCGTGACGCGGACGGAGGAGGGTTCGCGGGGGCCAAAGGGCCTGACCTTCCTGATGATGCCGATCGACCAGCCTGGGATCGAGATACGCGGCATCCGTCAGATCAACGGCGACGCGGAGTTCAACGAAACCTTCTTCACCGATGCCCGGTGTCCAGCTGACAGCCTGATCGGCGCGGTCGGCGATGGGTGGCGGATCGCTATGGGCCTGCTGGCCTTCGAACGCGGCGTGTCGACGCTGGGTCAGCAAATGGGTTTCCGCAATGAACTGGATGAGATTATCGCGGCAGCCAAGGCCAATGGAGCGGCGAATGATCCGCTGATCCGCCAGCGCCTCGCCAAGGCGGAAGTAGGCTTGCGTCTGATGCGGTACGGGGCCTTGCGCATGCTGTCGCAAACGGATCATTCCAAGATTGATGGCGCTGCCCTGACCTACAAGATCCAGTGGGCCAGCTGGCGCCGCAACCTTGGCGAACTCGCCATGGACGTACTGGGCCAAGGCGGCGAGGTAAGCGATCACGCCGAATATGAATGGGATACGCTGCCCAACCTGTTCCTCTTCTCTCGCGCTGATACCATTTACGGCGGCACCAACCAGATCCAGCGCAACCTGATTGCGGAGCGGGGGCTGGGCCTGCCCCGAGAGCCGCGCGGGAACGCCTGAACGGTGGAGGAGGAAGATGCCTTTGAGCGATTGAAGAACCTGTCACCGCGGGGGCATCATGCGTTGCTGGGCATCTACAATGTCGGTCACGGATCAGATTGGGTGGAGCTGGCCTGTCCTTTCGCTCCCGGATTTCTGATGGATGCGGACGCGGGCCTGGTATCTTCCGGACCGATCATATCGCTCGTCGATGCGGCAACAGGAGCCGCCATTATTGCGCGCACGCGCCAGTGGCGGCCCATGGCCACGCTCGACCTGCATATTGATTATCTGCGGCCAGCAAGGGCAGGACACAGCCTTCATGCGCGCGCGCATTGCCATCATATAACGCGCAAGGTCGCTTTCACCCGTTGCGATGTGCACGACGGAGACCCGCAAGCGCCGATCGCAACAGCCACCGCCAGCTTCTTCTTCACGGACAAGTCATGATCGTTCGCACTCCCTATGCACAGATGCTGGGCATCCGGAGCGTTGCGCTGAACGGCGAAGCCGCCGTCTTGATGATGCCCGCTGCTGCATCGCTCGAAGGACGGTCGGGGTTTCTTTATGGTGGGGTCATCGCGAGCCTGTTGGAACTCGCATGTCTTGAGGCTGTCGCGCAAGGCCGGGGAGAGCCTTGGCCGAAGCCAATCAACATGTCGTTCGATTTCCTGCGTGGCGGCCAGATGATCGATAGCTATGCGCAGGCGCGCCTCGTTCGTGTCGGGCGCCGCGTCGTGAACGCAGATGCCATTTGCTGGCAGGCTGACCGGGACAAGCCCATCGCCATGGGCCGAATGCACCTTCTGCTGGATTAAACACCGAAAGGCAAAGAAGCATGGCGCTGTTGGATGGACGGGTCGCGATAGTTACCGGGGCCAGCCGGGGGATTGGAGCAGCAATCGCAAGGCGCTTCGCGGCAGAAGGTGCAAAGGTGGCGATCGTCGCCCGCACGCTGGAGCCGGGCGGGGCGCTCTCTGGATCGCTTGCTGAAACGGCTGCACTCATCCGATCGGCAGGCGGCGAGTGCCTGACCATTCAGGCCAATTTGGCCGATCCAATTGACCGCGCTCGGATCATCCCGGCAACGGTCAGGCATTTCGGCAGGCTGGACATACTCGTAAACAACGCGGCTTGGTCGCGCTTCGTGCCTATCTGGGAAGCACAGCCCAAGCACGTCCAACTAGCCTTCCAGATGAATGTATATGCCCCGCAAGAACTGAGCCAGCAGGCTTTGCCTCATTTTCGGGAGCAGGGGGAGGGGTGGATCCTGAACATTTCAAGCGCCACGGCGGACATGCCGCCGGCTGCTCCTTATGACCCGGAGGATAGATACATACGCTTCAATCGCGATCAGCATGCTACCCTGTACGGGACCACAAAGGCTGCGCTGGACCGGTTGACGACTGGGTGGGCGGTAGAATTATCCAGGGAGCGGATCGCGATTAATGCTTTGGCGCCGGTGGGGGCCGTTGCAAGCGAAGGCGCGATTGCGCTGGGAAATTGGGATGAGCATGATCATGTTGAGCCGGTGGAGGCGATGGCCGAAGCCGCACTTCAGCTCTGCTACCGTCCCGCTCATGAGCTCAGCGGAAATGTTACCCGTAGCTTGGTGCTGCTGTCGAGATTGGGACTTCCTTTGCCAGCCTGTCGTTCCTAGTTGCGCGCTAGACAATCCGCTTCTCGAGGCAATCGTCTTACGGACAAGCTGGATGATTCGGTAGCCTATATCCGAGGGCCTCGAACCTCCGCTCCTACGAGATGCTGACTTTCACGCCAGATCAGCGATAGGCGGATTCGTTCGAGGCGCTGTAAGGTTGGCCCTCTCAGGGGATCTCGCCAGATGCGACCGATCCCCTCCCTGCTTTAAGTTGGCAGCAACTCCGGGGCGGCAAACTCGTCGCTCCTATAGCCAGTCGCATCGTGGCCAGCCTTCTCACCGAGGTTTGTAGGTGACCTCGGCCAATCGCCAGGGCCTGTCCAATCCTTCAGGCCAGTATCCTGTCTTTGTATCATCCGGGGCTGCGATCGCATCTTCCACCACGACTCGAATGTAGCGGCCCGTCTCGCGCATTTTTACTTGTGCTTCGGGGTAGCGCAGGCTCAAGGCCCTTTGCAGCTCGACAGCGTCATCCGCGATCACATCTTTTTCCAGCGCGCGCGGGGCTCCATCGACCAGTTCGGCGGTCGCGATCCGCATGGCACGAACCCCGTCATGCAGAATATCAAGTGATATTACCGCGGCGGCAACGGCATCGGCCCACCACAGCCCAAATCCCATGCCCGTGACGCCTGCGATTCCCGCTAGACCTGTCATCCAATCGGCCTTGTTCATCTTGGCGTCGGTATGCAGCACCTTGTCCTGGATCCGACGCGCAAGCGGCAGCTTCTTTCGTCCCAATATGACAGGCGGAATGACGCTGTAGAGTAAGGCGCCGATCATCAGCCAGCCAGCCCAAATATCGTATCCGAACAGCGTCACCAGACCAACTGTGACACGTTCCTGCAAGATGAGCGTCTTTGCGGCTTCGAACAGCAGTAATGCCCCCATGGAGGCAAGCGCAACGGCAGCAATCATGAACGCAAGGCTGTTGACCCGCTGGTAACCGAAGGGGAAGTGCCGATTGGGCGCCTTGCGTTCAAAGCGTGCCGCTATGAGGAAGACTGTCGGCGGTACGAGGCTGAGGAGATCCTCGATCCAGGCAGTTTTCATTGCCTGGCTGGATTGCATCGTCAGCCCCATGATGACGATGATGCTCATCATCCAGCCGATAGTCCAAAGTTCCAGTCGCCTGGCATCCTTCAGATCCTGTTGCCGCTCTGGCGGCAAGGCGACGCGAGAAACGAGGTTCATTTCGCTTCTCCTGCGAACGCCAAAGCCGTTCGATCAACTTCCATAGCCCAGGCATGCTCACCGTTGCGCATTGCAGCCTTGAGCTCAGGTGCAGCGCCTTTTTTCTCAGTTGTCGAGATGGGTCGGCTGAAGGTTATCCGTTGCTGCCATGGTGAACTGCGATCGAACTGACCAAGGACAAGGTCGAGTTCGCCCGCCTCCAGCTTCATCAGCATCGGCTCGGCAGAGCCAGTGACCAGCTGAATGCGGCTGCTCGTCCGTGCGCTCAACTGTCGAGTGAAGGATAGAAGCTCCGACGCTCCCGCATCGGCATGCACAAGCCCCACGCGGAGTTCACCGTTCGTAACTCTGTCCAGTGTCCCGTCCGTATCTGCGGGAAAGCGTGAGCAGGCAGACAGGATGGCCAAGGCGAGGATCAAGAACGGCTTCATTGCTATGGCAGAATGATTTTGTGGGGCCAGCGTTCCCGACCAGAGAAAATGGGGATTTTCTCTGGTCTCGTTTCTGTCAGCGGCAGCTTCGGTCAGTCATTCACGGTCCAAGCAATCGGCCGCGAGATCTCAGCGCATCCACCACCGTGAAGCAGGCTTTTTTGAGACGCTCTTTCCCAGAATCAGACGCTGCCTGGCCAAGAGAGAGCATAAGGCCAGACGGTCGGTTCTTCGTACCGGCCGCCTGGCGAGTGCTTCTGTCCACCGATCTTAAAAGTCGATCGAAGCCGAAGCCTTGAAGGTTCGAGGCGTGCCCTGAAGCAGCTGGGTTCCGAAGGAGCTGAAAGCTGAAGCCCAATAACGCTTGTTGGCGACATTATCGACGTTGAAGCGCAGCGTGAGCGGACGATTCGCCACCAGAGCGACATAGCGCAGGCCGAGGTCGAAGCGGGTCCAATCCTCAAGCGTCAGCGTGTTGGCGCGGTTGGCGGCCTGCTCGCCGGTGTAGACCACCCGGCCCGTCACAGTCAGCTGGCGCAGGAAGGGCAGGTCCCATTCGACATTGGCATTGGCCAGAACCTCAGGCACGCCAGGAGCATCATTGCCTTCGTCCACGCCACCGGCAGTGCGGCGCAACTCGGCGTCGATCAGGGAAAGGCCGGCGATGATACGCAGACCCTCTGTGGGTTCACCATCAACGGTAAGTTCCAACCCGCGGTTACGTTGTTCGCCGAAATT
>JAEZCS010000146.1 GCA_023433445.1 Pseudomonadota bacterium
ATACCGTAGTGCGTCCCAGCAATGGCGGTATGCGCTTCTGCATGCCGGTGCCGGAGCCGGGCCGCTATGCCATCGCGGTGCGTCATGATCGCGACGGCGACGGGAAGACCAGCATTTCGCGCGATGGCGGCGGCTTTTCCAACAATCCGTCCATCAGCATCTTCAACCTGGGCAAGCCGTCGGTCGAAAAGGCCGCCGTCAAGGTCGGGCCTGGTGTGACGCGGATCACCATTAAACTTCAATATATGTGAGTTCCGATGGTCCGGGTCGCGCTTCTGTCTAATCCCAAGTCGACGGGCAACCGGCAGACGCTACCGCGCGTGCGGAGCTATTGCGCCAGCAACCCGGATATCTTTCACTATGAGGTTGAGCATGTCGACCAGATCGGCCGCGCGCTGCAGACCATCGCGCGGGTCGATCCGGTCGTCATCGTCATCAATGGCGGTGACGGAACGGTGCAGGCCGCGCTGACGGAGCTTTATCAGGGCGAGCATTTCAAGGGACGCGTGCCGCCGATCGCGGTGCTGCCCAACGGCAAGACCAATTTGATCGCGCTCGACCTTGGTATCCATGGTGATCCTATCAAGGCGCTGGAGCGGATCGTCGAGATCGCCAAGGCGGGCGTCGACGACCATGTGGTGGCGCGTGAACTGATCGCCCTGTCCGATGGGCGCGCGGAATCGCGGCCGGTGCTGGGCATGTTTCTGGGCGGCGCCGGGCTGGCCGACTATATGCTTTACTGCCGCAACCAGATTTATCCTTTGGGCCTGTCCAACGGGCTCAGCCATGTCCTGACGGTCCTCGCGGTGCTGGTGTCGCTGATCTTCGGCATTCGCGCCCGATTCCTGCCGCAATCCAGCCACCCGGTTCGTATTTCGCTGATCCGGGAAGGGCAGTTGGCGGGGCGCTTTGCGGTGCTGATCGTGACGACGCTCGACCGACTGCTGCTCGGCGTGCAGGCGGGGGATAGCCGTCGCGGCAACATGAAATTGATGGCGGTGGACCAGAGCCTGTCGGCGCTGATGCGGCTGGCCTGGGCGAGCATTACGCGTCGCGTGGGCAAGTCGCAGGTTCAGGGCGTGCATCTGGAGCAGGGCGACATCATCCGCATCGAGGGCGACCATAGCAGCGTCATCCTGGACGGCGAGTTGTTCGAAGCGTCGGAGGGCAAGCCCATCGTGCTGCGGTCGACGGAGCCGGTGCCATTCCTGCGCCTGGCTGCATAACGAAGGGCGACCGGCCTCATGCCTATCGCCGGTCGCATCAATCCTTCCGCTTAAGCGCCTCTGCCAGCGAAACGGTCGCGCTGCCTCGCTTGGCTGGCCTGGCCTGGCTTGGATCCGGCTTCCAACCGCTTAGATACAGGATCGCCATTTCCTCGGGCGTGCGGCCGTCCATGTCGGCGGCGGAGGCGAAGTGCTGGCTTGCTCCGATCAATGTCTCGCGGCGCAGGGCAGGCGGATGCGATGCCAGTACATTGCCCGCCCCCATGCCGCGCAAGTCATGCATCAGCCGCAATATGTCGCCATAGCGCACCGTCAGCGTCTCGCTGTCCGCGACCGGCATGGCGAAACCCGCGCGGCTGAGCAAATCGCCCGCCGCGCGCACGTCCACTTGCGGATGGATATGCTGGGCGGGGCGATCGCCTTCCCCCGCCATCAGCGCGGCACGCAGTCGGGGCAGGCTGCCCGCGCCGGTGAAGGCGGCAAGCAGCAGGCCATCGGGTCGCAGGATGCGCCGCATGAGGATGAGCGCGCCGGGCAAGTCGTTGACGCTGTCGAGCGTACCGCACGCGAGAATGAGGTCGAAACTGTCATCCGCGAAGGGAAGCGCGTCCTCCTCCGCCTGGACGCCGCCTTGCGCGCGCGCTGCGGCAAAGCCGGGGTCGGCGCACACCACCTTCTTACCAATAGCTTCAAGCGCGGCGCGAGCGCTGCCGTCGGGGCAGCCGACGACGAGCGCTTCGGGCAAATCCCGCTGCACGTCGGCGAGCCGGTCGAGCAGCTCGTCCAGCATCGCGCGGTAAAGGAAGTCGTGGTCGGCGAAGCGCGGCATCATCCGGTCCCGCCGTCTGGCGCGCAATCTGCGGTCGAAGATGTCGGGCTGGGTCATGGCGGGCCTTGTGCATCGGTGCCGGAGCGGGAACAAGGGAGATCATGCATCTTGCTACCCTTCTCAAGGGCGCTGTCCGGCCGGCGCTGGATTATGCGCTGCCGCCGCGTTGTCCGGGATGCGGCATCATTGTCGAGGCTGATGACGCCTTTTGCCTGCCATGCTGGAGTGGGATGCGCTTTCTGGGCGAGCCATGCTGCGCGCGATGTGGAGTGCCGTTCGAACATGACCGGGGCGAGGACGCGGTATGCGGCGCTTGCCTGGCCAGGCTTCCGCCATTCGACAGCGCGCGGGCGGTGCTGGCCTATGGCGACGTTGCGCGGAATGTGGCGCTCAAGCTCAAATATGGCCGACGCATTGGCCTGGCGCGGCTGATCGCACGGCATATGGCGCGACGCTTGCCCAGCTTTGACTCGCCGCCCTTGATCGTGCCGGTGCCGCTGCATCGCTGGCGCTTGTGGTGGCGGGGCTTCAACCAGTCGGCGCTGATCGCGGACCATCTTGGCAAGGTTTCCGGGCTTGTCGTGGACAAGCATGCGCTGGTCCGCGTCCGGGCGACACAGCCGCTGCGCGGCATGCATGCACGGCAGCGGACCAAGGCTGTCGCGGGCGCCTTTGCGATGGCGAAGGGGCATGGCGTCAGGGGCAGGGCGGTGCTGTTGATCGACGATGTCCACACCAGCGGCGCGACCGCCGCCGCCTGCGCGCGCGCATTGAAACGCGGCGGCGCGTCCAGCGTTCATCTGTTGTGCTGGGCGCGGGCTTTGCCGGAGGGCGCGGAAGGCACTGATTGACAAAGGCTTGCCCAGCCACAATTTCAGCGCGCAAGGAGTATTGAATGGCGAAGGTCGAAATCTACACAAAGGCTTGGTGCGGATATTGCGCGCGGGCAAAGGCGCTGCTGGAGGGCAAGGGTATCGCCTTTGACGAATATGATATCACCATGGGCGGGCCAAAGCGCGGCGAAATGCTGGATCGCGCCAATGGCGGGACGACCGTGCCGCAGATTTTCATCGACGGCAGGCATATTGGTGGTAGCGACGACATGGCGGCGCTGGATCGTCAGGGCAAGCTCGACCCGCTGCTGGGGCTCTAAGCGTCATGCGGGCCGCCATCCTTCAGATGACAAGCGGGATCAATCCCGCAGCCAATGCGGCGGCCATCGTCGAGGCGGCAAGCCATGCGGTCGAGCAGGGCGCGGACATGTTGTTCACCCCGGAAATGGCGGGTTATCTGGATCGCAACCGCGGGCGGGCGGCAGAAACATTGCGTAGCGAAGCCGACGATATGGTGTTGGCAACGGTGCGCGAGGCGGCGGCCCGGCACGGCCTTTGGGTTCATCTGGGTTCATTGCCACTGAAGGAGGAAGGCGGCGATGGGCGTTGGGTCAATCGCAGCTTCGTGATCGACGGCAAGGGTGAGATCCGCGCCCGCTATGACAAGATCCACCTGTTCGATGTCGATCTGGCGACGGGAGAAAGCTGGCGCGAGTCATCGGTCTACCGGCCCGGTGAAGAGGTTGTGGCGGTTGATACCCCATGGGGCCGCATGGGCCTGTCGGTCTGCTACGACTTGCGTTTCCCGGATTTGTACCGTGCCCTCACCAACGCGGGCGCGACGATGTTGCTCATGCCCGCCGCCTTCACTGTTCCGACGGGTGAGGCTCACTGGCATGTCCTGCTTCGCGCCCGTGCGATAGAGGCAGGCTGCTTCGTAATCGCGCCTGCGCAAACCGGCCGTCATGAGGATGGGCGCGAGACATATGGCCATAGCCTGGTTATCGACCCCTGGGGCGAAGTCTTGCTGGACATGGGAGAGAAGGCGGGACTTGCTCTTGCCGACATCGACCTGTCGCGCGTAGAGGATGTGCGCGGGCGAGTGCCTGCAATCGCCAACCGCCGAACCATTCCAGTGGACGTGACCCTTTCGTGATTGTCTTCGACCTTAAATGCAACGCTCACGGCCATGTTTTCGAGGCCTGGTTTGGATCGAGCGCGGACTATGAGGATCAGCTGGCCCGCGGATTGCTGGCCTGCCCTCTGTGCGGCGACCCGGACATATCGAAAGCTTTGATGGCGCCCGCCGTCGCTGCAAAGGGGAACAGCAGGAAGTCCGAGATGATATCTGCGAACGCGCCGACCGCTCCGGTCGCGATGGCGGGAGACGAAGCCCGGATGCGCGAAATGGTGCAGGCGCTGGCACAGGCGCAGGCAAAGGTTCTGGAAGATTCGACCTGGGTCGGCAGAGGCTTCGCCGAACATGCCCGCGCCATGCATTATGGCGAAAAGGAACGCTCAAGCATTCACGGGGAAGTCGCCCCCGAAGAAGCACGCGCGCTGGTGTCGGAAGGCGTGGAGGTCGCGCCGCTGCTGTTTCCTGTCGTACCCCCCGAAGCGAAGAATTGACCGCGCTGCATCGGCAGCATAGAGCCTCTAGCGGGCGCCCATAGCTCAGCAGGATAGAGCGTCGGATTCCTAATCCGATCAGGAAGCCAGAAAAACGGCGGAAATCTGCCGTTTATGCTCGCTTTTTCTTCGATTGTGACGCGGAATGTGACGCGAAGGCTTCGGCAACGCGGTCGAAAGCCGTTGTTGTGGCCTGTGGCTTGATGTGGGCATAGCGCTGCGTCACAGAGACGCTGGAGTGCGCAAGGGCCTCGCAGATGTCGAGTAGGTCGGCACCATTGATCCTCGCCCAGCTGGCGAACGTGTGGCGCAGATCGTGGAAATGGAAGTCGACAAGTCCGGCGGCTTTCACCGCCTGTTCCCAGCGGCGCTTGTGATTGGTCGCGTCGAAGACCGGACCTTTCCTATCCGCCGGCTTCGTGCGGCCGAGCGCGGCGCGCAGTGCGGGCGAGATCGGGACAGCATGGGGCTTGCCGCCCTTTGTCGTAGGCAGAGTGATAGTCGAGGCGCGTAGGTCCACCTGATGCCACTGTATCGCGAAAATCGAGCCCCGGCGAAGGCCGGTGGTCACAGCGCATAATATTATGTCCCGCATCGACGGGTGTGCCGCACGCATCAGATTGGCAAATTCATCACCGCTGGCGAAGCGGATGCGGAAGGGGGCCTCTTTGGCCCTCAGGCCCTTCCAGTTGATGCGAGGCATGATCTTGCCATGCATGTTCGCGGCCCAATTCATAGCCGCCCGCAGATGGGCGAAGTCGCGGTTTACAGACTGAGGTTGGATCGGCGCGATGAAGCCCTTGTCGGTGATGGCGCGCGACCGCCATGAGGCGCTGCGTTCCAGCATGTCATCGGTTGCCTTGATGCTGCCCCCGCGCCGAGCGGCGCGATAATCCAGCAACAGCGACGAGTTCAAATCAGCAATCGGCAGATCGGCGCCGAAAAATTCGGAGAGCAGTTCATAGTGAAAGAACATGACGGACGAATTTTTCAGGTTCTTCGCGTGGTCTTCCCAATAGGTGCCTAGCACCTCGCGCAGACGCCACGCCTCATCCCGGCGAGGCTGCGCAATCGCCGCCTGCTCCTTTTCGAGCGCAACTAGTTTGGCGTCCCGCTTTGTCGTCTTCTTCGTGCTGCCTCGAAGTCGGCGACCGTCGGGGAGGGTGATGCTATACCACCAGAACGGGGAGCCTTCTCTTTGGTAGACGGACATGCGGTGCGCGCGCTTTCGACATAAAGAATCAAGTCGTCCAGCGTGTAGCGGACGGCGGTTCGGATCAATACATAGTGGACCTTCCCGTCCTGCCGCAGCTTGCGCAGCGTTCGGGGGCTGATGCTCAGCCACTTGGCCGCCTCCAGTTCGGTAAGCAGGCCGGGAAAGGGGGCGGCTTTGTTCATGCGGCCAACAGAGTGCTTTGCTTCACCGCGATCTTCTCGCGGGGTGGTATCCAGAAGGTCGGGGCGAATGGCCGACCTTGGAAGTCAGTCATGGGGGCGCGGCGCTTGTCCCACACCACCCACATATAGTCGATCTTCCCGTGCTTGTAGGCTCGATCGAGCATCTCTGCGACCTGGTCGCCGGGGGGCATAGAAGGCCGCTCCGTCAGGATCCACACGCCGATCGGCGTCTCGTCCGTGAAAAGCCGGTATCGGCCCTCGCTGGCGAGCCATTTCAGAGGCAGCAGGGCGCAGACCTTGTGCGTAGCGATCGACAGCGCGCGCCGGATGCACTTCTCCGCGAGACCGCGCACAAGGCTGCCATTCTGGAAAGAAAAGGGCGGATTGAAGATGATCGACAGGCCGCCGCCCGCCTCCAGCAGATGGCGCTGGTCGCCGAGCAGGTCATGTTCGCCCATGAACAGCCGGTGCCCGGCGGCTCGGTCGAATAGATCGGTGCCATAGGCGTTGAAGCCGCGCTCGGTCAGCGCCTCCGGGATATGCAGCTGGCCGCAGCACGGATCCAGATAGGTGACGTCCGATTCCAGGGTGATCATGTCGAGCAGGCGGTGCGTCACCCATTTTTCCTCGACATACCAGTCCCAAGGATGTCGGGTGCTGCCCTTCGGGCGGGAAGTCAGTTCGCCACTCATGCGACTTCCGCCTCGAATTCAATGTCTGTAGAGCGGACCACGCCCTTGATGCCCATGTCATGCGACGGGCCGTAGCCCTCAACAAATTCGCTAGCATAGGGGCTGAGATCATGGATGCCCCGCGCCTGCAGCTGAGCCAAATGCTTGGCATGCTGCTCAATTGTCTCGAACGGGAAGAAATACTGCCGAAACTCGCTCATGAAGCAGCTGTCGAACTTGGTGTCATCTACGGTGATATCGATCGTCTGCGTCACGCTGATACGGAAGGTTCTCAACGCTTTTCTCCTTTCGCGCTGCCGAGGGCGCCGGCGATGATGAAGGGGATCGCCAGCAGGGCGGCGATGATGAGGAGGGCTTTGGCGATGCCTCTGATCATGATCTGTCTCCGGTGATGCGGTCAGCGATGGCGCTGGGCGAGTTGGAGGAGAGGACGCCGCGCGCTTCGAGGCAGTTGGCCGACCAGGCGCGGATCTGTCCCGACGCCCATGTCTGGCTGATCGCGTCACGAAGGGGCTTGGGCACCTGAAACCAGTGCGGCCTGCACATCAGGATCCCGCGACGGACTGGAACGTCACAGCCCGGTGCATCGCACGTCCGCATGGGACGCTTCTTTCGCGCCGGCATCACTCCATCCCCAGCGCCGACAGATAGGTCTCGAGGATGGCGCTCATTTCCTGACGATCATGCTGCGGTAGCTTCCGCAGGCGGATGACTTCGCGCATGATCTTGGTGTCGTAGCCGTTCGCTTTCGCCTCCAGATAGATGTCGGCGATATCGTCTGCGATTTCCTTCTTTTCCTCCTCCCTGCGCTCAATGCGTTCGATGAATAGGCGGAGTTGATCAGCGGCTGCATTAGACATGGATTTTCCTTCAGTTCGGGATGATGGCGGCGATCAGCGGGCCGAGAATTGCGAGGGCGAGGCCGGCGACGATCGCGCCGGCGGCGAAGAGGGCGCGGGTGCGCATGGTGGCTTCAGCGAAGCGTTCGGCCACGGTGCGGCAACGGTCGCAGCGGCATGTCGCCGGGTGGATGACGTCGGGGCGCGGCATCAGCCGATTTCCTTCGGCCGCTCCAGCTGCTCGCAGCGGGTGCAGATATCGGGATCGGTTTCCGACCAGGTGACGTCATCACCGTTCGTGTCGTACTGCGTCGTCCACTGGTCCCAACCGCAGGCGAGACAGACGCGGGGGTGCTGATCGGGCGGCGTGTCGCAAAGCTGGCGGTAGACGTCGACGCTGAAGCTGTATGCGCGCGACATGTCGGCAGCGAAGAAATGCTGCTGCATCCGGTAGCCGACCGTTTCGAGCTCCGCGATGTTGCGTTCGACGTCGGCCTGATGTTCCGGGCGCTTCCAGTAGTGGGTCGCGGCCTGGGTGATGGTGGCGCCGGCGGCCTTGCGCCGCATGCGGACATAGTCCCAGGGCATGACGACGGGCCGGGCCGGCCTGTCTTCGTCCAGCATGGCGAGAAGAGAGGGAACGCTACGCATGGTGGTCCTTTCGCTGTCAGGATTTTTTGGAGGCCGCCCGCGATGGATCGTGGAAGATCCAGCAGCGGACAGAGCCGATGTCGTTTCGGGAATTGACGGTGGCGGCCTGCTCGATGAAGCGGCGCGCCTTGGAGGTTTTGAGAGCCCGGATCATTTCCGTGTGGCTGGGCAGCTGCAGGCGCTTCTCGGCGCAGCGAGCCTCCATTTCGTTGAGGCGGACCGCGATCAGGCCTTCTTCCCACCGGCGATGGTGGTTGATGTGGCCCGTCAGCGCCTTGGGATCCTCATTCTCTTCGAGATAGTCGAACCGCTCCCAGAAGAGGCTAACGATCGGGTCTTCGCTGTTCACGGCCAGCTGACGGTCGCTCGCCATCTGGACGATGAAGCGGGCGGTTTCGGCCTGCTGCTGATCGGATAGCGGCAGGATGGCGCGGATCGCGTCGAGGAAGGCGAGCAGCTGGCCGTGAGTCTTGGCGAGGCGGTTGGTACGGATCGCCGGCAGGGCCAGCAGTTCGCCTTCATATTGAGCAAAGGCCTGGCGAAAACGCGCCATGACGTCCTGCTCGCGGCGCGCGGCATGGACGATGAAGCCGGAGATCTTCTCCACCGGCCACTGCTCAAGCCGCTCGGCCGCCGCCTTCGTCTCATTGGTGAAGTTCGACATGTCGAAGCCGAGCGACATGATGCGCTCCAGCACCGCGCGGCTCGCGTTGACGGGTTCGTTCTGCTCGATGACGACAGCGCCCCGGAAAGGCGGCTCGAACGTCTCCATGCCGCCATTCTTGACGCCACGCGAGCGGACGGTGCGGCCGTTATAGGCGGTCTTCAGTTCCTCCCACTCGAACTTGCGGGCGTGGCTGGCTTCCTCGCGGCGGTCGCCCTCGATCAGCACGACGGGCAGGTTGCCGACCTTTCCGAGGTTGCGCGCCATGGCCGCCGGCGTCGCCTTGGCAGGGTCGAAGCCTTCATAATTCTCGCGACCGAGCAGCTTCCACAAAAACTCGATCAGCGTCGTCTTGCCGGTGCCGGGCAGGCCATGCATTTCGAGGAAGGGGAAGCTCTTCATTTCGCCGCGGACTTGCTCTGCAAAGAGCGAGGCGAAGTAGAAGGTCAGGCAGGTGATGCCCTTCGCGCCATAGGCGGTCCACAGATCCGGCAACCAGCTGGTGTCCAGCTGATCAGGGTCATAATCGATATCCAGCAGCCGCTCGGACGTGCCGAGCTTCAGCGCCTGCTTTCCAATCTGGAAGAACTCGTTGTCGTTGGGCTTGTAGACCCGCCCGCCAGCGACAGCATATTGGCCGAAGACATAGGCCTGCGCGTCGCGGCAGTAGCCGGTGAAGCCGAGCGGGCGGACGTCGGGCAAGTCGGGGGTCTGCTGCTGCAGGATGCGGGTCAGCTGGTGGGCGCTGCCGGTCCAGACGCCGCCGAAGGCGAACAGCCGGTCTTCGAAGTTGGAGGCCTTGCGCAGCTGGGCGGCGGTGAAGTCGCCCTTGACCGAGGGGCGCTTGCCGCTGGGGAATGATATGTTGAGGAAAAACTTCGTTTCGTCGGTCGCCTCGTCCCGCTGGCGATAGAGGACGCGGAATGCGCAGTTGGCGATTTCCTCGACCATCAGCGCCTCGCGGGAGGCCTTGGCGCGGATCTCCGCCTCGGCGTCCGGGTCGATATCGTCCAGCTTGCGCGTGCAGCTTTTGCGATATTCCTCGATCTTCTCCTGCACCACGGCGACGTCGATCGCGCACCAATAGGTCCGATTGCCGAAGGTGAAGTGGAAGCTGTTCCAGCGATGCTTTTCCCAGATCAGGAAAGCCTTTTCCTGTGCGTTCGCAGCCAGCAGCACCTTGCCGAACCACAGATATTCGGCGCGATGCTCGGCCGTGAGCCGCTCGAGCCCCAGCAGATCATTCCAGTCCAGTATCTTGCCGGTGTCGTCCTCGCCGCATGGCTGAGCGGCGGTCGCCTTCCATCCTTGCTCGATCGCCAGTTTCACATGCTGCCGGCTCGCGCTGGTTCCCGCGCCGCCGCCGTCATAGGCAAAAACCAGCCTGGGCGAGCGGGTGGGCTTGTCCGATGTCGCGATGTGGCCGCGAAGCTGTTTCAGGAATTCTTCGGGATAGTTGTTGCATGACATGGCTGACACGGCGCGCTGCCCTGCCTGCTCCAGCGCCCAGGCATTGAAGATGCCCTCGGCGATCCAGATGGTTTCCGCATCGGCCATGTCCTCGATCGACACATCGGGCCGCTGCCAGGCCTGCCCCTTGTAGGATTTGCCGTATGCGAAGTTGGCCTTCTTCTCGAAGCGACCAGGCTGGTCGATCAGCCGTTCCCACCAGCTGCCGCCGGGCAGCGGGAATCGCACGGTGGCCGAGCCAATGCCGCGCTTCTGATCCTGAAACCATTCCTGCGTATAGGCCTCGCGCATCCCCATCAGGTTCAGCTTGCGGGCGTCGGTCAGATAGGCGTCGGCCGCCGCGTGCGGGTTTTCGCGCGTCTTCTGATAGCGGTTCGACCAGGTGTCGAAGATTTCGGGATAGCGATCGCGGACGGTTTCTTCCCATCCGCATTTTTCCTGCCGGTTGCACTTGAGCACCCAAGGGCTCTCGGCGTTCGTGTAGACCTCATACGCCCCGCAGTCCGGGCATTTGCCACGGCGCAGCCATGAGCCCTTGTCGGTCTTCCATTGGAAATCGGCTTTGAGCCTGGGCATCAATTCGCGGCGGATATCGTCACGCATGGACATGGCGGAAACGGTGCTTTCAAAGGCAATGAGAGGGCTTTCCCGGCGGCGGGGTCCGCCGGGTGCATTTCGTGGCGATCGAGGCGGTGCGACCCGCTAGATCAAAGGGTTACGGCGTCGGCGGCAGGTTCGCTGGGCGGCCCGCCATCATCATTGGCGGCACGGTCATTGTCCGCGTGACGCCATTGGGTCATGGGTATCGCTGCCAAGGGGAGCGGCATGCGGCTCGGCACGGTGGCCCGCAGCGTCGCCATGCCGACAACGAACTGGCATCCGCACCGCTCGACGTTCCGGCAGTGATAATAGACCTCGCGGTAGAGCAGCGTGGCCTTGCCAGTTGTCGATCGAGCAAATGCCCGCTCTCCGCATCCGGGGCATTGCACCGACGGCATGCGGGGCGCTCCGCCGCCGTTATTGGGTTTCGGCCCATGGCCTTCGATCATCATACTACCCCCGACTTCCCCTGCGCGGCCCCATTGCCTGGCAGGAATGACCTGAGACGGGTCAGCAGGCGGCTGTATGCGCCGCTCGCTTCCTCGGTCTCTTTGATGGCGTGATGGATCTGTGTCGGCGACGCGCCATGCTGCATCGCATGGATGCTGCTGCTGATCGCGCCCGCCGATTCGAGGGAGGCCTGGGCGATGTCGTCGGCCAGCGCCGCCCGACAGGCCATTGTGTTCGATAGCGCGACGTCCAGCTGCCGCGCATAGCTTTCGAGGATCGGGGGATAGGCCCCGCCGGCCTCCATGAACGCCCGATCGAGGGCGATAGCCTGATCGAGCGTCGGCATGCTCGCCTTGTCGCTTTCGCTCCAATAGCGGACCGCGCGCTTCGATCGCCGCGTGATCTTGGCCGCCTGATCCCAGCCAATGAGGCCGACCGCTGTCGTGATGGCGAGCGAGAAGGTGAGAGGGGCGCGGACCTTCGTCATTCCAGGTCCGCCTTCCTGATCTCAGCCATCGAACGATCGGTCGTATCGCAATAGGCATCGAGCAACGTGTGCGCCTGATCGCGGGCGAGGTTCATGGCGGAAGCATTGCGCATGTGCGCATAGGCGGAGAACTCAGCCAGCTTCGCGTCCAAGAGGGATTTCTGAGCAGTCGCCGTGTGGGAAAGGTCTGCGATCAGCTTCATATCCATGTTCATGCTGTCGCGCTCCCGTTCTGGCCGAGCGGATCGCCGACGATGTGGGTGCAGCGGCGACCTACGCGCTGGCGGTAGCCGCGCACAAAAGCGTGGGTCATCATGATGCTGCCGGTTCCCCTGCAGTAGCGGCAGGATTGGGCGTCCATCTTCTGGCCTGGCCGAAGGTTCATGCTCCCGGCCTCCCAATGGCGCACATGGCGAACAGCGTGGCGCTGCTGATGATGAAGAAGGCGGCGGCGTGATACCAGCGCGGCAGCTGCGGCGCCGGAGCCGGTTCGTCGCGCAGGGGCAGGCCTTCGGGCACTACGAAGGTGTTGCGGGCGGCGAAGCGGCCCTTGAGCGAATAGGCCGGCGCGGCGTTGCTGGTGCAAAGGGATGATGGGCATTTGCCCGAATGTTCGGCGCGCGCAGCGTCAGCTATCCCATTTTCGGGGCGGTCTGCGCGATCAGACTGCGACGGCGCATTGCGTCCGGTCGCCTGTGTCTCGAAGGAAAGCATTCCGTTTGGTCCTTTCAAGCGGATCAGTTGGGCGGGGGTGCGAGCCCCGCCCAACCAATTTCAGATCAGGCGGCGGCAGCCGCTGGTTGCGCAGATCGTCCTGCCGCTATTGCGGCGCGGGCTGCTGCGGTGAGTTCGAGTGGCTGGCCCTTCCGCACATTGCCAAGCGTCGCCTGGGCGCGGATCGCGGACCAAAGATCGCGGCGCGTGACGCGCAGCCGTGTCTCCAGTTCGGTAACACTCATCGGGTGAGCGGCGTCAAAAAGGGCGTTCAGCAGGCGGGCCTGCACTTCGCTGGCGAAGGACATCAGGCGACATCCTTCCGTTGCGTTTTAGGATTCCGATCGCAAGCGACGGTGACCCGTGCGGGCGATAGGATGTCCGCACATTCCTCGCCAGGGTCGATGTCTCTGGCGGGCAGCGGAAGGGGATAAATGTCGGGGCGGAGAAGATGACGAGAAACGCCGGTGGCAGCTTCCACTGCGAGAACATGCTCAGCGGGCAAACGCTTTCCAGACTGAAGCCACTTCCAAACGGCTGTCGAAGATCGCCCGCACAAGCGCGCCATCTTTCCCTGTGAGCCCAACTTATGAGTAGCGAGGACTAACGCCTCGTATGGGGTGATGCCTGCAACCATAGTGGCTTGATGGCAACCAAAGTTGCTTTCGTCAACCACTATTCTCTCATTCTCTGCTGGCAACCTTAGTTGTAGGTGTACTCGATGATTTCCACCGACCGCCTTTGTTACGCCATGGAGGAGCGCAAAATTTCTCAAACCCAGCTCGCTAAGCTGGTTGGCATATCGTCATCGATGATCGGAAAGCTAGTCCGAGGCGAAGCGAGGGGTTCGACGCACCTTCTCAAGATCGCACAAGCGCTTAAAACCTCTCCGGAATATTTGATCGGAGAGGAGGTTATGCTCGACGCAAACCCGCTCATGATGCCGAGCGGCGACGATTTGGTGGAGCAGCTGGGGCTGGTGCCAGTTCGGGAAATTGATTTGCGATACGGGATGGGGGCCACTGAACTGGAAGTTCCTGTTACCAGCACCGTCCGCCACTTCGCACGTGATTGGATTAGGACTTACACTGGAGCTTCGCCCGATCATCTGTATTTCGCGCAAGGCATCGGTGACTCAATGGCACCAACGATCCTCAACAGCGATTTGCTGCTGATCGACTCTTCCGAACAGACGCTACATCTGGCGGATAAAATCTGGGCCTGCGCCTACG
>JAEZCS010000192.1 GCA_023433445.1 Pseudomonadota bacterium
CTGGGTTTCGGATCGATAGCTCGGTGCGCAGCAGGTTCGATTACAGCGCGCAGCATGGGCCGGATTTCCGGGGATTGCCGGTCAATCCCTATTGGGCAGGACCCAGGCGTGCCCTCGTCGAACTGCCACTTTCGACGGCCTTCATCGGTATGCTCCGTGGAGGAGGCGAGCGGCTTTATCAAAAGGCTCAGTCGATCAGCAAGGTTGCTGGGGGGCTGGCGCGTACCGGTTTGCTCAGCCGGGCACCACTGACACCTGAGGGCGTGCCGGCAAGCGATGCCATAAGTGCCATCGATGCATTGATCGAAGAAGGCGCCACCGTCCTGAACTTCAGCTTCCATTCGCCGACGCTGGAGCCGGGGCACACGCCCTATGTGCGGAATGCAAAGGACCAGACGGCCTTCTTCATATGGTGGGACAAGATTCTTGATCACCTCGCCAAACGAGGCGTCGGGGCGGCTTCCCTGGATCAATTGCTGGAAGCTGTACCGGTGCGGAGACGGGCTTGCCAAGCGGCCTGATGCTCCCTATCCGGTCGATCAGGTGGGGCCTGTAGCTCAATGGTTAGAGCTGGCCGCTCATAACGGCTAGGTTGCGGGTTCGAGTCCTGCCGGGCCCACCAATTTTCCGTCTCCGTCGTTCAAAAAGACAACAGAATGTCACTTTCAGCGATGGCTCATTGACGGGACGCATTCTTGGTCGCTAAGGCGCCTTACGTCGGGGAGTAGCGCAGCCTGGTAGCGCATCTGCTTTGGGAGCAGAGGGTCGCAGGTTCGAATCCTGTCTCCCCGACCATTTTCATAAAATTGAGCTTTTTCAGATAGTTGTCCAAGAATATTGCCCCTCTGTGGAGCAGGTTTGTGGGGCAACTTTGTGTGGCCTGTCGGGTATAGGTCACCTATTGTCAGGTTTCTGTCGTGTCATTTCTGCATTGTCGGGCGATTGTCGGCATATTGTCAGTTGAGTGTCGGGCTGCTGCCGGGGTAATGTCGTCACGCTGTCGGGCTAGGCCGGACTAGCTTAACTTCCATAGCAAGGAGGTGAGCATGATAATCGACGCTGTTAAAATGAGAAGCGCCCGAGACCGGCGGGCAATGACTCAGGAGATGCTCGCGAGGCAAGCACGAGTTAACGTGCGGACAATACAGCGAGCGGAGAACGGGGAACCCATACGACACGATACCTTGGCGGACATTGCTGCAGTGCTAGGCTTACCGCCTGCCGGGCTCGTGAAAGGTGAGCTTGAGGTTGAGGCCGCCAATGACGTTGATGGGGAAAATGAAACGAGTCAGCAGCAGGTTCTGAAGCGCGCCGAGAGTGCCGAGGTTGTCATCGGCCTGCTTGAGCGGTCGGTGATGGCAGTCCTGGATTGTAAGGCGGCTCCGACCGAGACCAACATGCCCGTTCTGCGGACCATCATTGAAGAGATGGAGGATTTGGGAGGTAATCCGTGGGACGTGGAACGGGCTCTCCCCCTCCGTTTCAAGTCTCTTTTGGGTAAGCTGGAAAAGATCGCGGCGCTGAACAATGCGCTGACCGCACTGGAGCGCGCCGGTCTCGCGCTTTATTCCGCCGCCTCTACTGTGTTCGTAAAGGTGCCCTACTACACTGATGAGGGAATGGTGGTCACGTCTAGGCAACGTCCCAAGTATGTTTCTGCCGTTCGCTTCGTGATTGCTCCTTACGAAAGCGAGCGTATCCGGCTTTCAACAGATGTGGTTTGGCCGTTGGACCTTGAGTTGGACGATGAAGTCCCCTTTTAGATCAGACTTCTCGGCCGCGCGCCACCCTGTCCAGACCTCGCGATCCTAGAGAACTCTGACATGCGCCTTTCGCGCTCCCTCAGCTTCTCATTGGCGCACCGCGGGCAGCAGTAAGTCAGCCCATCGGCATCCTGACCCGCCCCTCCCACTTATTATGTCGTGCCTTCAAAGCTGCCATTAAGCCCTCTTGTCGCCCGTGTCGGGCAGGTTTGTGGGGCCGCAGGGAAAGGAAATGCAAGGTTTTTCAGTGTTTCCGGGGGTTTTGGAGGCCCTTGTCTCCGTCTCCTGTCTCCCCGACCACTTTCGCACATTGATGATCAATGAGTCCGCGCCGCTGCGGTTTGGTGCGTCAACATATCGCTCGTATCGCGGACAAAGAAAAAGGGCGGACCGTTGCACGGCCCGCCCTCTCAAATCTTGCTGACGCGAAGATTATTCGGCGTTCGCAGCGTTCGAAGCAGCGTTCGCAGCGTTGTCGGCAGCGTTAGCGGCATTCTCAGCGTTGTCGGCAGCGTAAGCAGCGTTCTCGACAACGTTTTCGACGACAGCGTTCGAAGCGTTCGCGGTTTCGTTAGCCGGCTTCTCACCGCAAGCGGCGAGGGCCATCAGGCCGGCCGAAGCGAAAACAACAGCGATCTTCTTCATTGTGTACGGCTCCCATAGCATATTGCCGCGTGGGCATATTAATTACACGCCCGACGCGAGCGACCCGCATTAACGTGTGCGCTGCACAAATCAATGCTTTTCTACGTCGGTGAAGCGACGGAATCACGCGACGGGGTGTTGTCTACTACAAAAGTTCACTTATCAGCCAGCGATTCCTTGGCGTTTGCGAATTCAAACAGCGTTACCGCCCAAGCTGCCACATTCTGCTGCAGTTGCGGGCGATCGACCTTGTCCAAGGTGTCGTCCGCTGTGTGATGAATATCGAAATAGCGCGTGCCGTCCTGTTGCAGATCGACGACGGGCACCCCCGCCGCGACCAAAGGCTCGATATCCGATCCGCCTCCGGCAGGGGTTCGGCTGGGCGCGATCCCAAGAGGAGCGAGGGCGTTCGATATGCGGCTTGCCACCGCCGCGTAGCTCGCGGGGAGCTTGAAATCGACGCGCCAGACGCGATCAGCGCCGAAGTCCGATTCCATGGCAACGATATGGCGTTCGCCGCCATGTGCAGCGAAATAAGCGCGCCCTCCGTCGCCGCCGACTTCCTCCGCACCCGCCATGAGGATGCGGATGGTGCGGCGGAGGGGCGCTGTCTTTGCAGCGTGAAGCGCCGCTGCCGTGATGATCCCGCAGCCTGAGGCATCGTCTATGGCCCCGGTCCCCTGGTCCCAGCTGTCAAGGTGGCAGGCTGCGACGACAATGCCTGCCGCCGGATCAGTGCCGGGCAGTTCTGCAATGACGTTGCCGGAAGGTTGATCCTTGAGCATCTTCGAGGTCAAGGTCAGGTGAATGCGAACAGGCTTGCCCCGCGACAATATGCGGGTCAGCTGGTCGGCATCCACGGTGCTGAGCGCGGCGGCAGGAGTCGGCTTCACGCCATCCGCCCACATCTGGACGCCACTATGAGGCAAACGGTGCTGATCGGTTCCTATCGACCGTATCAGGATGGCCGCCGCGCCCTTGCGTGATGCGACGCTTGGCCCCTGGCGGCGGGTAGCGCCGAAATGTCCGTAGGAGCTGCCGTCCTGCGTCGCGGTCATGGCATGGCTGACAAAGGCGATCTTGCCCTTCAGGCTGCCTTCGGGTGCCGCCTGGAGATCGGCGAGCGTAGGGAAATAGGTGACTTCACCCTCAATGCCTTTCGCGGGCGTCGAGCCGCTGTTGCCGAGCGCGGCCAGTGCCAGAGGCTGAGGGTAGGGCGACACAATCTGCGCTTCGTCATGGCCGCGTACCCATACCGGCATCTTATAGGCTTCCGCGCGGACATTGGAAAAGCCGAGCGCCTTGAGCTTCGTGACCGCCCAATCGCGCGCCCGTGCCTCTTGAGGCGTGCCGGCCGGCCGAGGGCCGACTTCTGTAGTGAGGCCTTCGGTAAAATCCCAGGCAACATTGTCCTGCAATGCTGCTTCTCGAATCGCCGCAGCGCCTGAAGGAGCAGCTGCAGCGGGAAGGGGGGAGGCGATGCTACCAAGAAGGAGCGCAGCGAGGGTGCCCGATCGGATTTTCTGCATGGGTGAAGGCTTAGCCAGCGATCCTGCATTTGCCAATGGCGCTGGGCTTCGCTAACCCCGGCCCAAATTACCTCATTCGTCTTCGGAGCTGTTTCAAGCCATGTCCGCCTCCTCACAATATGCCTTCGTCATGAAGAACATGACCAAGACCTTTCCCGGTGCTCCAAAGCCGGTGCTCAATGGGATCAACCTGCAATTTTATCGCGGCGCCAAGATCGGCATCGTTGGCCCGAACGGCGTCGGCAAATCGACGTTGATCAAGATCATGGCCGGCATCGACACCGATTTCAGCGGCGAAGCCTGGCCGGGCGAGAATATCAGCGTCGGCTATCTGGCTCAGGAGCCGCAGCTCGACCCCGCCAAGAATGTCCTGGAAAACGTCAAGGACGGCGCACGGGAGATCGCGGACAAGCTCGACCGGTTCAACGAGATCAGCATGATCATGGCCGATCCGCCGGAAGATGCCGACTTCGACGCGCTGATGGCCGAGATGGGTGAGTTGCAGGAGCAGATCGATGCTGTCGATGGCTGGACGCTCGATAATCAGCTTGAGATCGCGATGGAAGCGCTGCGCTGCCCGCCGTCGGACTGGTCGGTCGATAGCCTTTCCGGCGGTGAAAAGCGTCGTATCGCGCTGACCCGCCTGCTGATCCAGAAGCCGGACATCCTGCTGCTCGACGAACCGACCAACCACCTCGACGCGGAAAGCGTGGAGTGGCTGGAAAACCACCTGAAGGAATATGCGGGTGCGGTGCTGATGATCACCCACGATCGCTACTTCCTGGACAATGTTGTCGGGTGGATCCTGGAGCTCGATCGCGGGAAATACTTCCCCTATGAAGGGAATTATTCGACCTATCTCGAAAAGAAGGCGAAGCGCCTGGAGCAGGAGTCGCGCGAAGAATCGGGGCGGCAGAAGGCGATCAAGGACGAGCTGGAGTGGATTCGGCAGGGTCCGAAGGGACGCCAGACCAAGTCCAAAGCGCGTATCTCAAAGTTCGAGCAGCTGGTCGCAAGCCAGGAAAATCGTACGCCCGGCAAGGCGCAGATCGTCATTCAGGTGCCCGAGCGACTGGGTGGCAAGGTCATCGAAGCGAAAAACATTTCGAAGGCTTATGGCGACAAGCTATTGTTCGAAAACCTGTCGTTCACGCTGCCGCCCGGTGGCATCGTTGGTGTTATCGGGCCCAACGGCGCGGGCAAGTCGACGTTGTTCCGGATCATAACAGGCCAGGAAACACCGGACTCGGGCGAAGTGGATTTCGGCTCGACCGTCCGCCTGGGTTATGTCGACCAGAGCCGCGACCATCTCGACCCGACGAAGAACGTCTGGGAAGAAGTGTCGGATGGACTCGACTATGTGAAGGTCAACGGCCACGACATGTCGACGCGAGCCTATGTGGGCGCGTTCAACTTCAAGGGGCAGGACCAGCAGAAGAATGTTGGCAAGCTGTCCGGCGGTGAACGCAATCGCGTCCACATGGCCAAGATGCTGAAGAAGGGCGGCAACGTACTGCTGCTCGACGAGCCGACCAACGACCTCGACGTTGAGACGCTGGCTGCGCTGGAAGAAGCTATCGAGAACTTCGCAGGTTGTGCGGTGGTGATCAGCCATGATCGCTTCTTCCTCGATCGCCTCGCCACGCATATCCTTGCCTTTGAAGGCAACAGCCATGTCGAATGGTTTGAAGGCAATTTCGAAATGTATGAAGAGGACAAGCGCCGCCGTCTGGGCGATGCAGCCGACCGGCCGACCAGCTTGGCTTACAAGAAACTGACGCGCTGATGGGATGTTGTGCGGGGCGGGAGATTATAGTGGTTGCAATCAGCGCAACCGGGACAGTGCTCTTCGCACTTGCACAATAATCGACCAGATCACATATCGGAAAGGCCTTTCAGGCATCCTCTCCTAAAACTTTCAGGCCGGCCCATCTGGGTCGGCCATTTTTTTTGGGCTGCTTATGTTGTGACCGGACTGATGATGCTGAAGCCACGGGCACTCGCTTGGGGCTATAGCGTGGGCATCCAAATCACTGCTCACTGCCGTTAGACCTGAGCGCTTGCTGCAAACGGACAGTCGACCGGGAATCAGGTTTTTAAGGGAGAGAAACGCTTCGACAGGCGAAACTCGAACGAGCTCGAGTTTCAGATTCAATCAGAATGGGATCAGCCGGTCGGCCTCTTATCGAAAGATGCCAAGCCTATCACGGCCTCTTCCGTCACTTCGATGCGAGCGACCTGTGCTGCCGACGGCCCCTCATGAGCCGAAGCTATGAAGCGTTCTACCGTATCCTCGGCTCCCTCAACCAGGGCTTCCACACTGCCATCGAGTCGGTTTCGAACCCACCCGGCCAAGCCTAGCTCATGCGCGGCTTGCTTGGTCCAGTTCCGGTAGAATACGCCTTGTACGCGGCCGAAAATCATGAGGCGGCGGGCTATGATCGGCATCAGCGCACCCGCCTGATCCAGGTCTGGCCGTTTTCACGCGTCTCAGTAATGAAGTTGGGGATCGCCTGCACCAGATCGGAAAGGCGCTTGAAACCATAGTTGCGGACGTCGAAGCTCGACCGGTTGGCGACGCGCTGGCCCACCGGACCTAAAGCAGCGAAGCCCTTCTCATCACGCTTTGCCGCGTCATAGGCCTCTATGAGAAGGCGAACGACCTCATCGTCTACCTTCTTTACGTCAGCTTTGGCCGGATCGGCGGGCTTCGCGGCGGCCTGGCCAAGCGAAGCGGCAGCGGGAGTGGACGGAGGGCTTTCTGGCGCGAGCGACGCTGCCAGCGCGGCTACATCGATGAAACGGGTGCATGCACGGCGGAAGCCCTCCGGCGTCTTGTCCGAGCCAAAGCCATAAACGTCGATGCCTTCCTGACGAAGGCGAGTGACCAACGGCGTGAAGTCGCTATCGCTGGACATGAGTCCGAAACCGGTGACGCGACCGCCGGCCATCAGATCCATGGCATCAATCGTCATCTTCATGTCAGTCGCATTCTTCCCCTTTGTGAGGTCGAATTGCTGCTGCGTTTCGATCGCCTGCGTTACCGCCTGTCGCGCCCAGCTTTTGAGTGAAGGCTTGCTCCAATTGCCATAGGCGCGACGGATGTTGACCGTTCCTAGCTCAGCCAGAACAGTCAAGACCGGGTCGAAATGGTCAGCAGAGGCATTGTCAGCATCGATCAGCAGGGCGACATTGCCGCTGGGGATCGCTGAAGGCATCAGTCCGTTTCCAGTGGCGCAGGATGAAATTCGCCGCTTGCTTCATCGAGCAGGTGGAGTTGACCATCGGCAATCGCGAAGAAGGCGCCCACCAATTTCAGCCTGCCAGCCCGTTCCTTGGTGCGAACACAGGGGAAGGTGCGCAGGTTGGCGAGGCTGACCTTGACGCCTTCCTGCTCCATGGCGCGATGCGCGTCCCGGCCACGATCATCGCCGAACCGCGCAATGACCTTGTCGCGCGCGCCGTCAAGCATGTCTATCCAGTTATGGATGAAGCCACCTTCTCCGGGAGGGGCATCCTTGAGCTCCTGGCTGAGCGCAGCCTTGCAGCCGCCGCATTTGCCATGACCCATGACGACGATTTCGCCGACCTTCAGCACCTGCACCGCGAACTCGAGCGCCGCCGAAACACCGTGATGACCGGGATTGGTTTCGAACGGGGGCACCAGTGCGGCGACGTTGCGGACCACGAAGATCTCGCCGGGGCTGCTGTCAAAAATCTGGGCTGGATCGACGCGACTGTCGGAACAGGCGATAATCATGACGCGAGGGCTCTGCCCTTCGCTAAGTTCATCCCACCGTTCGCGCTGCTGCGTCCAGCCAGTGTTGCGGAAGCGGCGATACCCTTCGAGCATGTCGGAAAAGTCGGTCATGGCCATGTCTCTGCCCAACAATCTGGGGGCTGGCAAGAGCGGGCATGCATCGCTATTTGAGGGCGCATGACAGATATCGCTCCGCTACCCGTGCAGGCCACATCGCAGCGCGTACGCAAGCCTGATTGGATCAGGGTGAAGGCACCGACGAGTCCCGGTTATAACGAAACCCGCAAGCTGATGCGCGAAAAGGGCTTGGCCACGGTTTGCGAAGAAGCGGCTTGCCCCAACATCGGCGAATGCTAGACGAAGAAGCATGCAACGGTGATGATCCTGGGCGACGTGTGCACCCGGGCCTGCGCCTTCTGCAACGTCAAGACCGGGATGCCGCGCAAGGTTGATCCTGCCGAGCCGCAGAATCTGGCCGATGCCTGTGCGGAGATGGGGCTGGAGCATATCGTTATCACCTCCGTTGATCGGGACGACTTGCCTGACGGCGGCGCTTCGCAATTCGTGAAGGTGATCGAAGCGCTGCGGCGCACGACGCCCGATACGACCATCGAAATATTGACGCCGGATTTTCGGAACAAGCATAGCCAAGCCGTGGAAATGATCGTGGCTGCGCGCCCGGACGTCTATAACCATAATCTCGAGACAGTGCCGCGCCTGTATCCGACCATCCGCCCCGGCGCACGCTATTATGCCTCGCTGCGATTGCTGGAGTCGGTGAAGAAGCTCGACCCGTCGATCTTCACCAAGTCAGGGATCATGCTGGGCCTGGGCGAAGAGCGCCTGGAGGTGCATCAGGTGATGGACGACATGCGTTCGGCCGACATCGATTTCCTGACGATGGGCCAGTATCTTCAGCCGACCCCCAAACATGCCAAGGTGATGGAGTTTGTTACGCCTGCCGCTTTCAATGCCTATGCGGCGATCGCACGGGCCAAGGGCTTTCTACAGGTGGCATCGAGCCCGTTGACGCGATCCAGCTATCATGCGGGCAAGGATTTCGCCGAGATGCGGGCTGCGCGTGAGGCTCAGTTGGCACGGGCGGCGCGCTGAACATATGCCCAAGCATCACGAGACAAGAGCGCTTCCCTACACGCCGGATCAGATGTTCGATCTGGTCTCTAACGTAGCGGCCTATCCAGAATTCCTCCCGTGGGTGAGCGCCATCCGCGTGCGCCAAGACAGCGATTCCGAGATGGTGGCTGACATGATCGTCGGCTTCAAGGGCATCAAGGAAAGCTTCACGTCGCGCGTTCACAAGCATCGGGCCGATTATGTGCGGGTCGATTATCTGGAAGGCCCGCTCAAGCACCTGCACAATGAATGGCGCTTCCGCGATGACGGCAAGGGCGGGGTGCTGGTCGATTTCGAAGTCGAGTTCGAATTCAAGAACCGGCTGTTCGAGATGCTGGCGGGCCAGATGTTCGACAAGGCGCTGCGCAAGATGATCGGTGCATTCGAGACCCGGGCAGCGGAACTCTACGGCGATTCGGGCAGCAACAGCTCAAGCGCGCAGAGCGCCGCCTGAAGACGGACGCCGCCGCGTCCATTATCCTCGAAATGACGCATGTCCGCGACGACTTTGTCCGGATTGCCGCCGCGTTCGGCGCGCGCAAACACGACGGTGCCGACCGGCTTTTGCTCTGAACCGCCCCCAGGGCCGGCGATACCGGTGATTGCCACAGCGACATTGGCGTGGCTCTTGATGAGCGCCCCTTGCGCCATGGCCCAGGCGGTAGCGATGGAGACGGCTCCGAAGGTTTCCAACACGTCTTGCGACACCTTCAGCAGCTCATTCTTCATGTCGTTGGAATAGGTGATGAATCCTGCTTCGAAGACCTCGGATGAACCTGCAATCTCCGTCAGCGCGGCAGAGACGAGGCCTCCCGTGCAGCTTTCCGCGACGGCAATGGTGCGGCCAGCGCGGCGATTGGCGATGATGACGCGTTCGGCGAGATCGACCAGCGGCGCAGGGAGAATGCGGTCAGGCATGGCGTTAGAATAGCGCGGGGAGGGAGATGGTTGCAACGGCTTGCGCAGCTATGCCTTCGCGCCGGCCGGCAAAGCCCAGTTTCTCTGTCGTCGTGGCTTTAATGCTCACATTGACGAGCGGTATGGCGAGTATGTCACTGAGCCGCTGACGCATGATCTCTCTATGAGGTCCGATTTTTGGTGCTTCGCAGATGATCGTGACGTCGACATGGTCGATGCAGCCACCACGAGAGATGACCCGCGCCCCGGCATATTCCAGGAAACGTGAGGAGGCAGCGCCGCGCCACTGCGGGTCGGATGGCGGGAAGTGGCTGCCGATGTCGCCTTCGGAAAGGGCGCCGAGCAAGGCATCCACAAGGGCGTGGATCGCCACATCCGCATCGCTGTGACCCGCAAGCCCCTTGTCATGAGGGATCTGCACGCCGCAGAGCCAAAGCTCTTCGCCGACGGCGAGGCGGTGGACGTCATAGCCCATGCCAACCCGAGTCGTGCGTCGCGACGCTAACAGTGCCTCCGCGCGTGCGAAATCCTGCGGATAGGTCAATTTCTCCAACCTCTCATCTCCAGGCACCAATGTGACGTCATGACCCGCAAGGCGCAGCATCTGCGCGTCGTCGGTGGCTTCCCGGTTGCTGTCCCAATGGCGATGTGCGCTGAGGATCGCGTCGAAATGAAAAGCTTGCGGCGTTTGTACTCGATAAAGCCCGGATCGGTCCACGATATCGCCCGCAATTTCATCTGCCGACCTCACCAGGGTGTCAGCGACAGGGAGGGCTGGAAAGGATCCGGGCGCTTTATCGAGGGCGCGCAGCAACTGATCGATCATAGCTGAGGAAAGAAAGGGCCGGGCGCCATCGTGAATGAGCACCCGGTCTGCGCCACCGTCTGCGGCGATGGCTTCGAGTCCAGCGCGAACGGAGCCGCGCCTGCTATCCGCGCCTTCAACCATCGAGGTGATCAGGCCCGGGTCGATCAGACCTGTCACCGTGTCTTGCTGCCCTGCGCCGATAACGAGGTACACCGCCCCTATAGCCGGATGGGCTGCAAAAGCTTCGACAGCGTAAGCGATAACGGCTTTGCCGCCGAGTTTCCTGAACTGCTTGGGCGCGTCGCCACCAGCGCGGCTTCCCTGGCCGGCTGCGAGAACAAGCGCTGCGACCTTATGATTTTGCCGTGTCATCGCAGCGCGTGTAGCGAACGGCGGATCGCTCCGCCAGACCGCTTGCTTGCCGCGCGGTCGCTTTTAAGATAAGGGCTGCCTGTTTTTTAGGCAAAGCTGGTGATGCGCACTTTATCCCCCATTTCCGTAGGTCCGGTGACGATCGACATGCCGGTAGTCCTGGCGCCAATGACTGGCGTCACGGATATGCCTTTCCGTACCCTCGTCCGCCGCTACGGCTCGGGATTGAACGTGACGGAGATGATCGCGAGCGCCGCGATGATCCGCGAGACACGGCAGTCGTTGCAGAAAGCAGCCTGGCATCCGGTTGAGGAGCCTGTTTCCATGCAACTCGCCGGCTGTTCGCCGCAGGAGATGGCGGAAGCAGCGAAGCTGAATGCCGACCGTGGCGCGGCCATCATCGACATCAACATGGGCTGCCCGGTCAAGAAAGTGGTCAACGGCGATGCGGGCAGCGCGCTGATGCGCGATCTTCCACTGGCCGCAGCGCTCATCGAGGCGACGGTGAAGGCAGTCGATGTGCCCGTGACCGTCAAGATGCGGATGGGATGGGACCATTCCAGCCTGAACGCGCCGGAACTCGCGAGGATCGCTGAGGATCTGGGCGCGAAGCTGATCACGGTTCATGGGCGTACCCGCTGCCAGATGTACAAGGGCAGCGCTGATTGGTCGTTCGTCCGCAGCGTGAAGGAGGCCGTTTCGCTTCCGGTGATCGTGAATGGGGACATTTGCTCGATCGAGGATGCGGAGACCGCGCTGGAGCAAAGCGGTGCAGATGGTGTGATGATTGGCCGGGGTGCCTACGGGCGTCCCTGGCTCATCGGTCAGGTGATGCACTGGTTCCGGACGGGGCAGCGGCTGGCCGATCCGTCTTTGGAAGAACAATATCATCTGATTACAGACCATTACCGTGCGATGCTGGATCATTATGATGGCCTGACCGGCGTCAACATGGCCCGTAAACATATCGGTTGGTACACCAAGGGTCTGACCGGGTCGGCTGAATTCCGCAATGCCGTCAATCAGGAGCCTAGCGGCGACGTCGTTCTGGAGATGCTTGCGCGCTTCTACGAACCGCTGATCGCGCAGGGTGGGGTAGTCGAGACGCGCAAGGCCGCATGACGATGCCATTGACGACCATCCCGCCGCCCAGTTTGCAGCAGGATGGCCCATCGCTCTCGGAACTGATGACAGCGCTGCCGGTCGCAACGCTGATCATTGCTCCTGACAATTGCATCATGGACGCCAATGTGCGGGCTGAAACATTGCTCAACATGGCGCGATCCGCGATCGTGGGAAGCGACGTCACGCGCACGATCCGCATGGCGGATATGGGGGCGCGCTTCGACATCTGGCACAGCAACAAGCCAATCGCCGCCTATGACGTCAAGGTGCATGCGGGCCGAACAGCAGAGATGGAGGTCGACCTGATGATCGCCCCGGTCATCGACCATGAAGGGTGGCGGGTAGTCTCCATCCACGCCCAAAGTCACGCGCGCAAGATCGGCCATCGCGGCACTGCGGGCGGCGCGCGATCTGCCATGGGCGCGGCGGCCATATTGGCCCATGAGATCAAGAACCCCTTATCCGGCATCCGGGGCGCGGCGCAGTTGCTGGAGTCCGGCAATGGCGGGCGCGATACCGTGTTAACCCAG